>JBMNTV010000009.1:0-45763 GCA_050945915.1 Christensenellales bacterium | reverse complement strand
GTGCAGCTCAGCGGCATAGCCCATTTCGATGATGATGTTGGCTGTCAGCGTCCTCACGCCTTTCAACAGGCCATCCGGCATCCTTGCCTGGTTTCCCGCCACCATGATGACCGCCATGGTCTCTCCGATTGCTCTGCCGATTCCCAGCACAACGGCAGCCATGATGCCGGATTTTGCCGCCGGAATCGTTACGAAAAACGCGCTCCTTTCGTGGCTGGCTCCCAGCGCCAGCCCGCCTTCATAATAGCTTTTGGGGACTGCCCGGATGGCGGATTCGCTTACACTGACAATGGTGGGCAGGATCATGATGCCCAGGAGAATGGATGCCGTCAGCATACTGCTTCCGGTGCCTCCAAAGGTATCCCGAATAAAAGGCACCAATACGACAAGCCCGAAGAATCCGTAGATGATGGACGGGATCCCTGCAAGCAGATTGATGGCGGGCTTCAAGATGCGGTACAGCCCCTTGGGACAGTAACAGGCCATGAAAACAGCCGTCAAAATCCCTATGGGCACCCCGATCAGCACGGCGCCGGCAGTCACATAGATGCTTCCCAGAATCATAGGCAAAATCCCGAAAGAAGGAGGTATATTATTCGGTTTCCAGCTTGTGCCCAGCAGAAAATCGAAGATTCCGATTTCAGCCATGGCAGGGATGCCGTTGATCAGCAAAAACAGGCAAATCAGTGCAACTGCCAGAATGGATGTGCAGGCAGCAATGAAAAATACTGCCTTCATGATGCGCTCTTTGTGTTGTTTCATCGATGTTACCCCTCAAAGCCGGTGCGAGCCCTTGGAACTAATCAAATGCCCCTGCCGGCTCGCATTGTTATTCGGCAACTTCATCCCAGGAAGTGATTTCCCCTTTGAAAATGCCCTGAATCTGGTCGCTTGTAAGATTGTCTATCGCATTTTCCTTGTTTACGATGACGGCAAGCCCGTCCATGGCTATCACTGTGGGCTTCAAGTTCGGCAACTCACTGTCCTTCAGGTCTCTGGATGCCATGGCGATATCACAGGTTCCTTCCATCGCCGACTTTAAGCCTGTGGTGGAATCACTGGTCTGGATTTCAATCTCTGCGCGGGTGTTCCACTTCAAGTAAGCCTCTTTCAACTTTTCCATGACCGGCGTTACAGACGAAGACCCTGCAACCACCACTTTTCCGGATGGCATGGAGCCGCTGTACGGCCCTTTTTCCGAAAAAGCGATGTAGCCATTGTCTTCCACGATCGTTTGTCCGTCGCTGCTAAGGATAAAATCGATAAAATCCCGAGCAAGTTCGCTGAGGTCATCCCTAGTTGCGATGGTAAAAGGCCTGGATACCGAATAAGCATTGATTTTGATATTTTCCGCGGTGGGTTCCGCTCCATCCACCCTGACTGCTTTGACGATATCATTCATAGAACCGAGGGAGATATACCCGATGGCGTTCTCATTGCCGGCAACCGTGGTGATCACAATCGAAGTACTGTTTACGACGATGGCTTCGTCTGTGGTGTGATCGGTCCTGTTTCCGTTGGCTTCCTTTTCTTCTATGCCAAACAGTTCGACGAACGCCCCTCTGGTACCCGATCCATCTTCCCTGGAAACCACAACGATGTCGTTAAAGCCCACATCTCCGCAGCCTGCAAAAAAGACTGACAGCATCGCTATGATGAGCAACCATCCCATTTTTTTGATCATTCTTTTTCTTTCCTTTTCTTAGTCTCCATCGCTATTCTTTGACAATTCAAATCTTACAGCAAAGAGTTTAAAGGCAAGTTCAGATTCAGTTTAAATTCATGTTAAGTTTCCCACGTTTACTCCGCCAGTTATGTATGAAAGGAGTCATGCCCTTAATCAACAAAACTATGCCTTGCCGCCAGCTTCGGCAAAGGAAAGCAGGGGATGCATCATCATAAAAAAAGCGGTCTTTCGACCGCTTTTGAAACGAAACACAAAAGGCGTAACAGAAAAGAGAATCGCCTGCCGAGAGCCACTGTACTCTCAAACGTCAAAATGCGACTTCAAACCCAAGGCCCGGACAGGACGGCCGTAGCAGGACATATTGAAAGCATTGAATGTTTTGAAACGAAAATGGCGAGCGACAACAGACCATGCAAGTTTTTCGTAAATAGTTACTGGCCGAATAGCCGTTTCTGAACAGTACGCTATTTGCCTTGCCAATGTTGAAAATATATGCCATAATATTAGAAAATTTCTATTTTCGGATTTCTAATTTTCGAAGTATTGATCGATACAGTAATACCGTCCTTTTTCACGCCGATAGGCACACATAAATGACAGGAGGGAGTAAAAATGGCACAGTATGTTGTTGGCATCGATGCAGGAACCACCGGTCTGAAAACGATGATTTTTGATTTGAACGGAACGCCGCTGTCTCATGCGTACAGAAGCTATCCGTGCACCTTCCCCAACGCAGGCTGGGTAGAACAGGATCCTTGGGATCTGTGGAATGCCCTGTGCGAAACGAGCAAGGAAGCAATTGCAAAATCCGGTATCGATCCCAGAGAGATCGGCTCGATTGCCATTTCGAGCCAGCGCGGCACATTCTTTGCGATTGACAAAGATTGGAATCCCATCGAAGACTCCATCGTCTGGAGCGACGTGCGGGCCACCAAGGAAGCCCAGTGGATTGCAACCCATTTCGGTATCGACAAGTACTACGGAATCGCAGCCTCTGCCATGACGCCGGGCTTCTCCTATTCCAAGTTCAAATGGGTCAGGGACAATCGCCCGGATCTTTACGAAAAGGCTTATCTGTTCGTCAATGGACAGGAATGGCTGCTCCACCAGCTGGGCTCCGAAGAGGTCTTTACCGATCCTTCCTCCCTCGCCATGAACGGCATGATGGACGTTGCTAAGCTGGACTGGTCTGATGAGCTGCTCGACGCGATCAACGTCTCCCGCGAGAAGCTGCCTCCGGTCAAGAAACCCGCCCGCCAGGTCGGCGTGGTTTCCGCCAAGGCTGCCGAGCTCACGGGCTTTGCCGCGGGCACTCCCATCTGTGTCGGCGGCGGCGACCAGCAGTGCGCAGCAGTCGGGTCCGGCATCATCAAGGAAGGCATGACCGAAATCACTATCGGTACGGCAGGCGTTATCGTGGCCGCCGTTGACAAGGTATATCCGGAGCCGCAGCATGAGATCTACTTCTCCGGCCACGCCAATCCCGGCAAGTGGGACATGGAAGGCCAGGTGACTATGGCGGCCTCCAACCTCAAGTGGTTCCGGGATACTTTCTGCGACGCGGAAGCAGCCGTGAGCAAGTCGACCGGCCAGGATGTGTACGATATCATCTGCGCCGAAGCTGCCAACGCCGCCGTCGGCAGCCGCGGCCTGATCTACTTCCCCTTCCTGCAGGGCCAGCTGACCCCCTATTACTGCGACGCCGCCCGTGCTGGCTACGTCGGCATCACCCCCGCCCACGGAAAGCCCGAAATGGCCCGTGCGGTTCTCGAGGGCGTCGCCTACGAGCTGAACATGAGCATCGCTGCGATGCAGCGCGTTCTGGGTCGTCCCTTTGACGTGATCCGTCTCTCCGGCGGCGGCGCAAAGTCTCCCCTGTGGCGTCAGATCCAGGCGGATGTTTACGGTGTACCCGTCGAAAAGCTCAAGATCTTCGATTGCAGCCTCGTCGGCGCTGCTATCCTGGGCGCAACGGCTGTGGGCATCTTCAGCAGTGTTGAAGAAGCAGTCGACAGCATGGTCCACACCGACGGCTTCGTCGAGCCGAACATGGCCCATCACGAAGTCTATAAGGAATTCTACGAGATCTTCCGCGATGCTTTCCTCGCGTGGCGCGACAGTGGAATCTACGACAGGCTTGCCGCCGCAGCGGAAAAGCACTGGAACGCCAAGTAACGGTTGTCCGGTACGCGACTTCTGCTCCGGCAGCGCGGGCCTGCCCCCGGTGTTTGGAGCAGCCGCAGAGTTATCTGCATAAAAAGGGGATGACTGCCAGGCAGTCATCCCTTTTCTTTTGGCTGACAAAGTCCCAGTGTCCGCCACACGGGGGCTATCCTCAGCCCTTGAGCTGCGGATAGATCTCCTCCCAGATCGCGTCCATGATCGGCTGCACGTCGGAGTTCATGGCCTGCGTGGCGACCACGGCTTTTTCCTCGGGCAGCACGATAATGAACTGGCCCTCTCTGCCGTAAGCCCGGTAGCCGGAGCGGGTGTTGTGCCAGAAGTAGAAGCCATAGCCCTGCTCCTCGTCCACCGCATTGCCCACGGGATTGATGGGGTTGGAGAGAATGTAATTGCCCGTAGCCTGCTCCACCCATTTTTCGGACACATACCGCCTGCCGCGGTATTCGCCCTTGCCGAGATAGATCTCGCCCAGCTTGATCATGTCCGTAATATCGAGGAACAGATCGCTGGCGGCAAAGGTATGGCCGGAAGGGTCGGCGTCCCAGCGGGGCAGTTGCACGCCCAAAGGCTTCCAGAGTTTCTCATACAGGTACTCCCGCAGATTACAGCCAGTCACCTTTTCAACCATCCGTCCGGCCACATAGGGAGCAAGGTTTCCGTAGCGCATCTTCTCGCCCACGCCGTAGACCATAGGGCATTCTCTGGAAAAGGCAAATCGCAGCCATTCAGCCTGCTGCGCCGGGTCGGCGGGATTCTCCGTCTCGCCCCGCAGGCGCTTTCTGTCCTTCACCATCAGATGTGGACTGCCGTGGCCCGTCGACATGGTGAGCAGATGGAACAGGGTGACCTCCTGCCAGCGCTCATCCGCATCCTCGGGCATGTACTCTCCAAACATATCGCAGGGCTTGTCCTCAAGCTTCAGAAGTCCTTCGTCCACCGCCATGCCGATCGCCGTAGATGTATAGCTTTTTGCCACCGAAAACACGTTGTGGATCACATCCTCGCTGAATCGGTGCAAGCCCAGCACAACGCCCTCCTGCACGACCATCACCGCATCCATATTGATGCCGCGCTCCTTTGTCCTTTCAACAAAGCCCTGTAAAGAAAACATATTTTTGCACCTCCTGGCACCATCTCTGTGTATTTTCCGATAAAACCCGATACACTTTCCACACATATAATATGCCAGTCCGCCTCTTTTTTCAATCCCTCCCCAGGTTGTCCCCACCTCCTGTCCGCATCCTGTCGAACAATCGCACCGTCAAAGGCGGTTTGCAGCGTTTCATTCCCGCCGTTTCAGCTCGGCCCTGCCCTGCATCAGATCGCCAAAGTCTGCGTCCGGGCTCTTTCGTGGGGCACTGCCAAGGATACATGTATCCGTCGCCGGTTCACGGATTCCAGACGCATGGCCTGCCGCGCCATCAAGTGTCCAACGTTTTTCTTATACTTTCAAGTCAGGAAGGGACACGTCGAAGTCTTTGAGAACGGCGTGTTTTTGATTCCGCCGGCACACAAGCGAAAGCAGAAAGAGAAGACGAAAAGCTTTACTAGCTCAAAAGTTTGAACTTAAGCATCGTATGGAGATCAACATGTTCAACCTGAAAAGCCTGTATGCGGACAAGTGCAACGGCAAAATCCCGGGGCTGATGGACGACTGCACAAAGGACCAGCGCTCACTGGAGCACAAGCTTGCCGCGATTGCAGATCAGCTTCGAGAAATCACAGATCTGAGAGCATCCTCTCAGACGGGCTGAGCAAAATCGAACGGCAGGTGGAACTCCCGTGCAACCGTAGCAGCACTCATCGAGCGTATTGAGGTAAGCGAAGCCGTAAAAGAAAAGGGCGGGGGCAGGCAGGCCATTTTGATCGGTTGTGAAGGGTGTTTTGCTGAATTCTATGTAAATCCTATTCAGTAAGAAGGGATGGGGGAGAGGTCAAAACCAAAGAATGAGTGATTCCCCATCACTACATTCATGTCGCCATACGACCGCAACTTGTGATGTATGTAACCGTGTATGTAATAGGTCTGTTTTTCTTAAGTTTTCGGGCATTTTCCCAAGCCACTGGAGTTTGCCGTCAAACAAGAAAAAGCTCGTAGAATCTAGCTTCTACGAGCTTTGGCGGAGAAGGAGGGATTTGAACCTTCTCCGCTTTTCGCTTTGAAAAGGAGGAAAACCATGCAAAACGCGAAAATCATCGCCATCGTCAACCAAAAAGGCGGTGTTGGCAAGACCAGGGGCACGATTAATTTGGTGCGGCGCTCGCTTCTCAAGGGCTCAAACTCCTCCTCGTCGATATGGACCCGCAGGCGAGCATGACTCATGGACTAGGGTGTATTCAGCCGGACAGTTGGGATGAGACGATTGGAGGCGGCGCTCATTGGCGCAGCCTTTACCGATGGCGTGATGATGCATCACAGTGAAAATCTGGATTTCCTTCCGGCCAACATTGGTCGGAAACCGACCTCCAGACCCATGCGACGTACTCCCGAGAGACGGTGCTGAAGTGCGCCTTGAAGCCCATAAAGGAGTGCTACGGCTTTATACTTCTCGACTGCCCGCCAACGCTAGGTATGCTAACAGCCAACGTCCTCGCCGCTGCAGAGAGCGTTATCAACTGCGGATTCGGGGTTCTGGTTAATGTGGGAACATGCGTACGAGTCTCGCCAAATACATCATTGCGGATATATGCAAAGAATATTAACGGCACCGCCGGCGACCTGCGCCCAGTAGTTTCGCTGAAGCATTGAAAACCCTGAAACCGGTTGGTTTCAGGGTTTCTACTACCCACATTATGTTATGTCCTCAGTTGCCTGTTTCAAGCGGCAAACTGCTTCTCTTGTCCGTCGTCATTCTTTTAAGTATTTCTTGGAATTCAGCAAGATGCATGCCGGTAAAGGTTATACTCTTATCGCCGATACTTATCTTAACAAGCCCTTGACTTCCAACATGAGTGCACATGATCTCATTGATAAAAGCTCTTCCAATAGCAGAATTGTATCTAAACTCTTCAAATAGTTTGCTGTCTAGGCATAGAGATAGCCTCAATTGTGGAAAGTAATACTTCGGCTCCTTCAAAATGTTGTTTACTTCTATCATTTTATGATGTTTGACCTCAAGGCACATTTGGCAGAAACATATCTTATACTCGCCATGTGGAGTATAAGTCCTTAAAACACCTTCTCGAGCATCCCGGACCCTAAGTTCAAAGATTTCTCCATTTTTCTGCCCCTTTTTTACATATCGTGTTTCTGGCACCGATATCACCTTGACCGGATTCTCCCAATCCTTTCTGACACGTTCTCTCAATAAAATGATGTTTTTAACAGGATCCTCTGGAAACTGATAGCCCCCGCGATTTTCTGGTAAACGGTCTATAACAAGATATCCAAGTTCGTATAGATTCAGCAGTTCATCTAACAAAAGGCCCTTCCGATAAAACGCTCGCAAGATCTCCTCAAAGTTTATAAAATAATCATCCATCAGAGCCTCTATATCGTCATCGTTCATTAAAACTGGTGTTGTACAATTTGGTGTTGGTGTTTCCATCTCACCTGTTAGCATTGTTCGCCATACTAACACGAATAAAGCCGGCGTACAGGAAGGAAAAATCGCAGGGATGGCGCCGTTGGCATTTAGATTTGTCGAGCATGGGGTATACTGTATGCCATTTTTTGTAAATCCGAATTTTGCAGCAAAGACAGGTTGCACTGCAGAAGACATAGAAATGATGAAACTACTTATTCCGAAAGCGTATGATTTAAATCGCTCCGCTATTCGTAGCGATGTGCGCATACGTCATGCCTGGTATATTGAACATTTAAATGCACTTGGCAGTTGCCCGGATTATATGCTTTTAGATGCATTGACACCAAAACGCATTGCAAATGAAGCCGATCCTTCTACAAGTTGGGCTGATTATGAAGACAGGACTGTTCTGCCGGAAGACTTGATGAAAAAGGTCAGTTCAGTTACAGACTTAATGTTATTATGATTTACTATGCACATAGCAAAAAAGGGGATATTCCTGCACAAGAATATTCTACACATATTAATAATGTAATATCACTCGCACACAAACATGTAAAAACAATCAGTCGCTATATTAATAAAGATAAATTGCTGTTTTCTCAAGCCGTTGAAAAAGCCGCCGCCTTTCACGACCTTGGAAAATTATGCAAGGACAATCAAAAGGTACTATCAGGGCAGGAACAATCAAAATCTTTGCCAATCAATCATGTTGATCCGGGTGTTGCGTATTTATTAAATGAACAACACTTATCTACTATTGCTACCGCTGCTATTCTGGCTCATCATATTGGATTTCCCGATTTTTCAACTGAAATGAATAAAGGGGAAATGATATTTAGAGACCCCTCTGTTGCTTTAACGATTGATTCAGAGTTGTTATTTCTGGAAAGAATTCACAACAGTCTTGTTGCTATCAATTTTGAATACGAAAGCGAAGATATAAGAAGCGACCGTTCTGTTTTCTTTCGAATGGTCCTATCATGTGTTGTGGATGCCGACCACACAGACACTGCCATTAATTATAGAAAGTACCCAAAAGATGAAAATGAGATCCCCCTACGAGCAGCTGAACGACTTTCCCAATTAGACAAATATGTTGAGGGTTTAAAGCAACATGCAGCAGACGATGCACGAAACTCACTGAGAAATGAGATGTATCACGTGTGTCGTGATGCAAAAATTGATTCAAATATAAGTTCTTGTGATAGCCCTGTTGGTTCCGGCAAAACCACAGCGATTATGGCTCATTTGCTTGCACAAGCAGAAAAGCGAGAATTGCGCCGAATTTTTGTAGTTCTGCCATTTACTAATATCATTAAGCAATCAGTAGATATATATCGAGATGCCCTGACTTTACCTGGTGAATACTCTAGTGATGTAGTAGCTGAAATACACCATCGCGCGGATTTTGAAAGCGAAGAGGCTCGGCATTTAACCGCACTTTGGCGAGCGCCGATTATCGTTACAATCGCTGTTGCGTTTTTTGAAACTCTTGCATCCAACTCAACAGCGACTTTAAGGCATTTACATGAATTGCCCGGCAGCGCAATTTTTATAGATGAATCCCACGCCGCTTTACCTGCCAGCCTTTTACCGCTTGCGTGGCAATGGATTAAAATCTATGCATCAGAGTGGAGTTGCTACTGGGTGCTGGCATCTGGATCATTAAATCGTTTTTGGACTATTCCAGAAATAACTGGTAGCAATCACTCCATTCATGTTCCGGAAATCGTTGATGATAATCTCCGTAGTCGACTTTCAGTTTATGAAAATAGTGGGATATCTTATCGTCATGATTTAAATACTAAGAGCACAGCAGAGCTTGCAAATTGGATTACGCAGTTTCCAGGCCCACGACTGATTATTATGAATACAGTTCAAAGCGCCGCTGTATTAGCAGACTATATTGCCACACACTTCGGTAGAATATACGTTGAACACTTATCTACCGCGTTAACAGCAAGGGATAGAGAAACCATACTTAAACGAGTAATAAGTCGCTTAAAAGATAAAGAGGATGGTGATTGGACATTCGTTGCAACTTCTTGTGTCGAAGCAGGTGTAAATTTATCCTTTAAAAGTGGATTCCGTGAACTAGGATCGCTTGTGTCATTATTGCAAACAGCAGGGCGAGTAAACCGCGATGGAAATCTTTCGATTCTGAAATGTGGACCTTTTGCATATTAGAAGATGGGATGTTAAAAAATAATCCTGGCTTGAAGCGGGCTTCTTCCGTCCTAAAAAGTTATTTGAATCAGGAAAAATAATTTCAGCAGAATTAAGCACACAATCTATTGCCGATGAGATGATTTTCTTGGCTATATGTCCGGCATTATCAAACTGAAAAAGTATACCGGAGAAGCTCTTATTGTTTAGTTTATAATATATTTCGGGCATTTTCCCAAGCCACTGGAGTTTGCCGTCAAACAAGAAAAAAGCTCGTAGAATCTAGCTTCTACGAGCTTTGGCGGAGAAGGAGGGATTTGAACCCTCGCTGCGTTTCACACACACTACTCCCTTAGCAGGGGAGCCCCTTCGGCCTCTTGGGTACTTCTCCAAACAATAGTTGAATGGCGGAGAGCGAGGGATTCGAACCCCCGGTGCCTTGCGGCATCACCGGTTTTCAAGACCGGCTCCATAAACCACTCGGACAGCTCTCCAGATGATCAGGCACCTGTATAGTATAGCAATTTGACCGCTGTTCTGTCAAGTAATGCGGCGCGATTTTATACTGTTGGGAAGCCGGCGCGCCCTGCCATTTGTGCGCATCCATCTTCTGGCAGGGCATGCCGTTTTTGCCTGTTTCCCAAGTGACCCATGCTCCAAAACGCCGTTGTGTACAGAGCGTTCCTTGCGCAAGGGCATGCAAACGCTTTGATGCTGTCGTCCGTGCAAATCTTCAAAACTTGCATCGGACCGTTTCAACCATCCCTCAAGGATTCCTACTCACTCCAGTTCGAATACCCCGGTGTAAAGCTGGTAATACCTTCCCTTCTCGGCGATCAGCTTTTCGTGGCTGCCGCGCTCGATGATGCGGCCGTGGTCCAGCACCATGATGACGTCCGCGTTCTTGACCGTCGAAAGCCTGTGGGCGATCACGAACACCGTCCGTCCCTCCATCAGCCTGTCCATGCCCTTTTGCACGATGGCCTCCGTCCTGGTGTCGATGGAGGAGGTCGCCTCGTCCAGGATCATCACCGGCGGATCCGCCACCGCCGCCCGGGCGATGGAGATCAGCTGCCTCTGCCCTTGGGAAAGCCCGCTTCCGTCGCCGGTGATCACGGTATCGTACCCCTGCGGAAGCATCCGGATGAAGGCGTCCGCATTTGCGAGTTTCGCCGCTTCGATGCATTCCTCGTCCGTGGCGTCCAGCCTGCCGTAGCGGATGTTTTCCATCACCGTGCCGGTGAACAGGCTGACGTCCTGCAGCACCACGCCCAGGCTCCGTCGAAGGTCGCTCTTTTTGATCTTGTTGATATTGATGCCGTCGTAACGGATTTTGCCGTCCGCGATATCGTAGAAGCGGTTGATCAGGTTGGTGATCGTCGTCTTTCCCGCGCCGGTAGCGCCCACGAACGCCACCTTCTGCCCGGGTTCGGCGTACAGGGTAATATCGTGCAGGACGGGTTTCCCCTCGGTATAACTAAAGTCCACCCCCGCCATTTTGACGTCTCCCGTCAGCTTTGTATAGGTGACGCTGCCGTCCTTGTGGGGGTGTTTCCACGCCCACATGCCGGTGTGCTCCGTCGTTTCGACGATCTCTCCATTTTCGCCGTATTTTGCGTTGACCAGGGTGACGTATCCCTCGTCATGTTCGCTTTCCTCGTCCAGCAGTTCAAAAATCCGCTCTGCGCCCGCCATGGCCATGATGATGTGGTTGATCTGCTGGGATACCTGGGAAAGCGGGCCGATCAGGCTTCTGGAAAGCTGCAGGAAGGAGACGATCATGCCCACAGAAACCACGCCAATGCCGGAAAACCCCACATTGCCCATGCCCTTTACCGCCATGAATCCCCCGACGATGGCCAAAAGCACATACAGCGCGAAGCCCAGGTTGTTCATGATGGGCATCAGGATGATGGCGTACTTGTTTGCTGCGGTGGTGTTTTCGCAAAGGGTTTCGTTTTTTTCGTCAAAGGCGCGCTTGACCTCTTCCTCGTGGCAAAACACCTTGATGACCTTCTGGCCGTTGATCATCTCCTCGACATATCCGTTGAGGTCGGCGATGGCCTTCTGCTGTTTGACGAAATGCTTCCTGCTCTTCCCCGCGATGCGCCTGACCAACTGGGAGGCCACCAGCGCAAAAGCCGCCACAAAAAGCGTCAGCCACAGGCTGAGATACAGCATCGCCCCGAACACCGCCACGATGGTGAGCAGAGAAGAAAACACCTGGGGAATACCCTGGGCGAGCATCTGCCGCAGGGTGTCCGTATCGTTGGTGTAATAGCTCATCACGTCGCCGTGATGGTGCGTGTCAAAATACCGGATGGGCAGCGTCTGCATATGGGCAAACATATCGTCGCGAATCCGTTTCATGATGCCCTCGGCGATGATCATCATCGTGCGGTTATAGACCAGCGTGGCCATGACGCCGATGGAATACACCCCCGCCATGATCAAAAGAATGCGCACAAGGCCGGAATAATCGGGTACCGCCATCAGCAAAAGCGGCGCGATATAATCGTCGATCAACGTCTGCAAAAACAGGGAGGCGACGACCCCCACCACAGAGCTGACCAAAATGCTGACAAGCACCAGGGGGAACTTGAGCTTATAATCCTTCAAATAAGCCAGCAGCCTTTTTACGGTCTGCGGCTTGACCCTGTTCTTCCTTGCGCCCGCTCCGCCGGGAATTTTTGAACCTTTATTCTCAGTCATTTCCCAGCCCTCCCCTCGTTTGGGACTCGTAGACCTCTTTGTATACCTGGCTTGTTTTCATCAGTTCGTCGTGGGTGCCGACGGCGCTGATGCTTCCGTCGTCCATCACGATGATCTTGTCCGCGTCCATGACGGAGGCGATCCTCTGGGCGATGATCAGCTTGGTGGTGTCGGCGATGGATTCCTTCAGCGCCTTTCGGATCTGCGCGTCCGTTCTGGTGTCCACTGCGCTGGTGGAGTCGTCCAGGATGATGACCTTCGGCTTTTTCAAAAGCGCCCGGGCGATACACAACCTTTGCCTCTGGCCGCCGGAAAGGTTCGTTCCCCCCTGCTCGACATAGGTGTCATACCCGTCGGGGAAGCCCTTGATGAACGCGTCCGCCTGGGCGAGTTTGCAGGCTTCCTCCAGCTCCGCGTCGGTGGCGTTTTCGTTACCCCAGCGCAGGTTTTCTTTGATCGTGCCGGAAAAGAGCACATTCTTTTGCAGCACCATGGCCACCTGCTCCCTCAATGCGTCCATGTCGTAATCCCGGACGTCCACGCCCCCCACCATCACGCTTCCGCGGGTGACGTCATAGAGCCTTGGGATCAACTGGACAAATGTGGATTTGGCGGAACCCGTTCCCCCGATGATGCCCACGGTCTCGCCCGAGCGAATGTCGATATTGATGCCGGACAGGCAGAGCTTGTCCGCTTCCTTTGCGTAGCTGAAGTCCACGTCAACAAAGCGGATGCTGCCATCTTTGACTTCGGTGACGGGGTTCTCCCTGTTCTTCAGGTCGCTGGTTTCGTTCAAAAGCTCGGCGATGCGCTGCGCCGAAGTACGGGAAATCGTCAGCGTGACCAGAACGATGGAAACCATCATCAGGCTGATGAGGATCTGTATGGCATAGGCAAACAGACTGGTCAACTGGCCGGTGCTCATGCCCAAATCGGGGTTCCCGCCGCTGGCGACGATCAGCCGCGCCCCAAACCAGGAAACCAGCAGCAGGCAGGTATACATGCATGCCTGCATGACGGGGGCATTCAGGGAAATCAGTTTGAGCGCCTTGGTAAAGTTGTCAAAAATCTTTTGGGAAATCTGCTTAAACTTCTCGGTCTCATTGTCCTCCCGCACAAAGGTTTTCACCGCCCGAATGCCGTGCAGGTTTTCGCTCACTTTGCTGTTCAGCCTGTCATAGGACTTGAAAATACTGTCAAACAGGGGATAAACCCTGCTGATGACAAGAAAAAGCAGCAATCCCAAAACCGGCGCAATGCCCACAAAAATCAGGGCCAGCCTTGCGTTGATCTTGAAGGAGACCGCCATCGCGCAAATCAGAATCATCGGCGCGCGCACGGCCATGCGCGTCATCATCTGGAAAGCCTGCTGCACGTTGGCAGTGTCCGTGGTGATGCGGGTGATGATGCTGGCCGTAGAGAACTTGTCGATATTCGAGAAGGACAGGCTCTGAACATTATGGAACATATCCCTTCTCAGGTTTTTCGCAAACCCTGCGGAAGCTGTGACGGCTGTGGAGCCTGCCATCGCCCCCAGCGCCAGGGAGGCCAGCGCGGCGAGCAGCAGCAAGCCGCCGACTTTGAGGATATAGCCCATGTCCCCGGCGTCGATGCCAAAATCGATGATGTTTGCCATAAAAAGCGGGATGATGATTTCCAATACCACCTCACCCGCCACCAGGAGAGGGGTCAACAGGGCGGGTTTTTTGTATTCCCGCAGGCTTCGCAACAGTGTTTTCAGCATATACAATGTCTCCGTTAATTCTATCACATATGATTGCCCATCAAAAACAAGAGTCTTTCGGCTCCGTTCTTCGTGGGTTCCTGCTTGTCAGGTTGAAACAGGCCTTGTTTCGCCGGCTGCATTCGCAAGGCAGCCGATACCCCCGCAACTGCGCCGCGTCAGTCCGCTCTTCAAACGGAGCGTTCGCTGCGGATTCGGCTGCCTCGCCAGTTCAGTTTGCCCGTGTTCAGATTTTTGCACAGTGAACATGTTATAAATTATATGCTTCGACTTTTTTCGTGTCAACTGCGATTTGCCATAACGCAGAAACCGCAAAAAGGAACCCGCACTTGCCATAAGGCGGGGGAATCCCTTCAGATATTCAAAGACCATAAGACCGGATCAGGGCGATGGTGGCACCGTCCATCAGCTTTTTCCCCATCAATTCCCTTGCGCGCAAGGACTTGGACTTTCCCTCGGCGCGCAGCTTTTCCAGCTCTACGCTGGTCCTGTCCTGGGTTTCGCACAGGTCGGAAAACATCTTTTCGAATCTTTCCTGCCTGTCGTCTTCCAGGATGACCACGGCGATGGCCAGGCCGCCCGCATGGGTGATGGACAGATGCGCCCTGTTTGCCCCCAGGGCTGCCATTTTTTCCATCGCTCGTTCGGAAAAACAGAGGAAAGGTTTGCCCGATTCCTCGTGATCCACCCAAACATCCTGCAAGGACAGTGGACCGATCCCCGTTCCGAAGGCCTTCAAGGCCGCTTCCTTGGCGGCAAAACAGGCCGCGGCGCTTTGGGCTTTTGATGCGCCCTTATTCTTGAGATACGCAAGCTCGTCAGCAGCGAACACACGGTCGCAAAACGCCTTGTTTTCGATTTTTGCTTCAAAGCGGGCAATTTCCGCCGCGTCGATCCCCAATCCCCGGATCATTCCAGCACCGCCCTTTGGACCGCTTTTGCGGTCACTTCCGCCGCAGCTGCGAAAATTCGGAACAGGTCGGTCTGGTCCATTAACGGAATCTCGCCCGTGGAAAGTCCGAATAACGTGTCCCCGTCAAAGGGCGTATGCACGGGGCGTATGGCCAGAGCCAGCCCGTCATGCCCCAGGGTGGCCAGGCGGTTCGCCTCCTCCCGGGTGAGTCGCGCGTTCGTCGCCACCACGCCGATGGTGGTGTTCGCCCCCGCTGCCGGCGGGGCAAAGGGCGAGGCGAGCATGTCCATCGTGTTCAGGTGCGTGCCGCCCCGATTCACCCCGGCGATGATCCTGCCCGTGTGGTGGTCATAAACATCCCCCATGGCGTTGACCACCACCAGCGCGGCGACGATGATCCCCCCCGGCAGGGTCAGCGCAAAGCTGCCCACCCCGCCCCTTTGGCAGTGCTCCATGCCAAGGAGTTTGCCCACGGTGGCGCCGGTTCCCGCGCCGACAGCGCCGCAGACCACTTCCGCTTCCGTGGCGTTTTCGCAGGCGGCGTAGCCCGAACGGGCGTCCGGGCGAACCGAAGCATCCCCCACGGCAAGGTCAAAGATCACCGCGGCGGGTACGATGGGCACCGGGCAGACGCCGCTGTCAAAGCCGATTCCCCGTTCGGAAAGGTACTGCATGGCCCCGTCCGCCGCGGCAAGGCCAAAGGCGCTGCCGCCGCAGAGCATGACCGCGTTCACGCGCTCCACGAGGTGATAGCCTGTTAAAAGGTCGGTCTCCCGCGTGCCGGGGGCCGCGCCCCGCACGTCCACCCCGCACACCGCCCCTCCTTCGCACAGGACGACGGTGCAGCCGGTCTTCGCCGCTTCGTCGGTATGATGGCCCGCTTTCAGGCCGCGTATTGCCGTCAGCGTTTGGTTCATGCGCTCCCCCTGTCAGCAGGAATCGTCCTCATCCGCCAGCACTTCCCGCAGGACGCTGTTGATCACGTCATATGAAAAACCCTTCAGGACCAGCCTGCGAATCATCTTTTCCCTTTTTTTCCTCGGGTCAGTCTCATCGATCCTTTGGTTGAATTTTATTGCCCAGGCAAAGGCGTTGCTCTTTTCCGTTTCTTCATCCACTGTAGACAGGGCCTCCTGGGCCGTTTCGCCATCGATGCCATACCGGTACAGCTTGCTGGCCACCGCGCGCCTGCCCAGCCCCTTATTCTCCACCTGCTGTTTCACAAACCGGGACGCGTAATCCCTGTCATCCACATATCCGTATTTTTCCAGCTTTTTGATGGTTGCTTTCACCACTGCTTCGGAAAAGCCCTTTTTTGCCAGTTTTCGCTCCATCTGGCTTTTGGTTCTGTCCATCGCCGTCAGGTAATGCAGCGCGGCGTTCATCGCCCTTTTGCTCTCTGCTTCCCGTTCCAGCTCCGTGGCAAAGCTCTCGGGCATGGTATAGTTTCCCTTTGGCATGGCAGAAGAGGTTCCCAAACAGGCGTCGCAGTCAAAACCGCAGTTGGGACAGATGCACCGGCTATCCGATCCCCGCTCCACCTGACCCATAAAAGTTCCGCAAACCGGACATCCGCACTGCATCGAACTCCCTCCCTTTCGGTTCCATGATAGCACAAAACCGCCGTTTATGGTATACTGACAACATCTCACCGATGGATGGAGGCAGCCCTTTGAAGCGCGTCACATGGTTCATCGCCGTTTTGCTGTCGTTTTTGCTACTGCTCCCCGCCGCGTCGACGGCGGAAGTGTTGGGCACCAACAGCTCCGGCGAAGGGGTTCACAGGCTCCAGCAGCGCCTTTTTGACCTGGATTATTTCAATTACAAGGCCACCGCGAATTACGGCAGCATGACCCGTACCGCCGTGATGAAGTTTCAGGAATACAACGGGCTCCCCGCGGACGGCATCGCCGGCGAAAAAACCCTTTCGGTGCTCTTTTCCACCTCTGCCAAGCGGATGCCCATCTTGGGCAGCATCCCCTTTGGCCCTACGGAGGGGGCTGGCGCCACCAGCGGGGCGGACGTCGCCTGGAGCGAGGTCCATGCCCTTTTCCCCAACGGAACAACGGTGACGGTGACGGATTATGTGACCGGAAAGTCCTTCAGCGTCAGGCGCATTGGCGGCACAAACCACGCGGTGGTGCGCCCCGTTTCCGCGGCGGATGAGCAAGCCTATCTCGAAGTGTTCGGCGGAACGGCGAACTGGTCCAAGCGCGCGGCCGTCGTGGTGGTGGACGGCAGGCGGGTCGCCGCCTCCATGGCGGGCATGCCCAGGGGCGAGGGGGCCTGGTCCTCCGACCGCGATCTTTCTGGCGGGTTCGACCTTTATTTTTCCGGCAGCACGGCGGATTTTTGCGGCCTTTCGGACGCAGAACACGCGGCGAACATCAAAAAAGCGAGCATTTAACGCGTCCATTCCTTTGACTGACCCCGTAGGCATGAAGCGCTGAGCAAAAAGTACGTCCATCATGCCGTTTTGGGCGGCGTGTCAAGCACAAACGCAGTAATGGGGGTGCATGGGCCGGGATGAGTTTATGATCGGTGCCAGACGAGCGGAAAATCAAATGCCGGACATGCAAATTCGCGAAAAAGGGCGGGGTTATCCAAGGCTTTTGCGCAAAATATGGGCTGAAACCGCTGGACGTGATGTTCAAAGCCGCGGACTGCCCCGAGTGCGAAGAAGGGGAGGATCTCCTCAAATACGAGGTATTCCTTCAAACCCATATCGAAGGACCGACGGATTGACGAACACTGCGCACAAGCGGTGCTTTTTCATATTTATAGCCCTCGGCGCTGGGGGATCAGACCTTAAACAAGGCCGCCATATTGGGCGGTTTTTGGGGAACAGCATAGAAAGAACGCCTGCCGGAATATCGGCGGGCGTTGTTTTGCGGCCAAAGCCAAGTTTCCTGGTCAATACAGGTTCTGGGCCAGGAAGGCGAAGATCTCGCCAAAATACGAGTATTCGGTGAACCTGACGTCCGAATGACCGGCACCGGAAACGATGTGCAATGCCACCCGGTCCCTGCCGATGGCGGTGGCCAGGGCTTCTGCCATTTCCACCGACTGTTCGAAGGGAATCACCGCATCGCTCGTCCCGTGGAACAGGATCATGGGCGGGGTGTCCGAGTTCACAAGCTGCACAGGGCTGGCTTTTTGGTAAAGCTCCGGGTTTTCACCGATCGTCACGCCAAAGAGCTGCGCCTCCGGGGAATCCGGGGAAGCGACCGGCGGATGAGCGCGTACCACCCCGCGTTCTTTGAACTGCGCGTCCAAACTGGCGAAGTTCATCGTGCCGAAGAAGATCACAGCGGCCTGGACATCCTCCGGCTCGTTGGGGTAGCCGAGGGAAAGATCGTCATACTCGAAAGCGCCCATGGTGGTGGCAAGCATCGCCGCAAAGTACCCGCCGGCAGAAGCGCCGCAGGCGATGAAATGATCCGGGTCCAGCATAAACTCGGCGGCGTGGGCGCGCAAAAAGCGCACCGCAGCCTTGCCCTCGACGATGGGCCGCGGGAATCTCGCCTTGGGGGCGAGGCTGTAATTCAGGGCAGCCACCGCATACCCCCCCTTCAGCATGGGAAGGGCATAGGCAAGGCGCTGTTCCTCGCTTTTATCACCTTTGGTGTAAGATCCACCGTGGAAATACACCACAACGGGAAAAGGACCTTCCCCCACTTCCGGAAGATAAATATCCAGCGCGGGGCCGTCCTCGCCCAGGGTCGTGTATGGAATATCACAGAACTTGCGGTACATCTCGACTCCTTTGGGAAATGCTCAGGCTACTCTAATCCCCATTGCGTTTGTTATCGTCGTCGTCCACCTTTTTGACGCGCGCCCATTCGACGCGCCTGTCCGCAACTTCCTCCACCCAGATGTGTAGGCCGTGGGCCTGTACCTCCGGGGTTTCCCCATCATCCGGGATGATTCCCAGCTCTCCGAACACCATGCCGCCCAGGGTGTCAAACTCGTCCTCGGGCAGGTTGATGTCGAAGACTTCGCTGATGGTTTCCAGCCCGACGCTGCCGCGCATGCGCCAGACGCCGTCTTCGAGTTGTTCCATGTCTTCTTCGACGGGGTCGAACTCGTCATAAATATTGCCGACGATCTCCTCCAGCAGGTCTTCCATGGTGACGATGCCGTTAAAACCTCCATACTCGTCCACCACGATGGCCATATGGATCTTCCTTGCCTGCATCTCGCGAAAGAGCGCGTCCGCCTTGATGCTGTCCGGCACGAAATACGGCGGGCGGAGGATCTGCCTCAGGGATTTGGGCTGCTTGAACCGCAGGTTGACGAAATAGTCCCTGAGGTACAATACGCCGATGATATCGTCCATATCTTCGTCGTAAACGGGGAAACGGGAATAGCCGCTTTCGACGATTTGCTTCTCCAGATCCGCGGGGTCCTCGTCCACCCAGATGGTCACGGTATCCGTGCGGTGGATCATCAGGTCTTCCGCGGTGCTGTCGTTAAATTCGAAAATATTATCGATCATCTCGCGCTCGCCCGCGCCGATGGCGCCCTTTTCGCCGCCAATATCCACCATCAGGCGGATATCGTCCTCGGAGACCTCCTCGGCTTCGTCCTTGGGATCCATGCCGAGCATGCGCAGCACGCCGTTGGTGGATTTGGAGAGCAGCCAGACGATGGGCTTGGTCAGCGCCGCGCAGAAGCGGATGACGCGAACCACTTTTTTTGCGATCCCCTCAGGCTTTTTCTGGGCGATGCGCTTGGGCACCAACTCGCCAAACACCAGCGTCACATAGGAAAGCAGAAGCGTAACCCCGATGACACTGAGGGTCTCGAGGGTCTCCAAATTGATGGACGCCCCCGATGCCTTGACGGCTGCGACGATCCTGGACGCGAAATTGCTTGCGGCAAAGGCACTGCCAAGGAAACCAGCCAGGGTGATCGCTACCT
Organism: Christensenellales bacterium; assembly: GCA_050945915.1. Classification (GTDB taxonomy): domain Bacteria; phylum Bacillota; class Clostridia; order Christensenellales; family CALWSW01; genus CALNBC01. Next base: position 25,904 of record JBMNTV010000009.1, on the reverse strand, counting down.
GGATGGTGGACAGGAATCGCGCGGGGTTTTCCGTTAGATATTGGAGTTTTTTTGCTTCTGGGTTACCTTCTTCGGCCTGGCGATTGATTTTGCTTTCGTTGAGAGAAATGACAGCGATTTCGGTCATTGCAAAGAAAGCGTTGATGCCAATGAGTACGACCTGCAACAGCAATTGCCATATAAGTGGGTCGTCGGGCAAGAGATTCAGCTCCTTTCAAGTCGCAGGAATTTCCATGAAAATCCCTGTGTGGCTGGTATTATACCAGAATTGCACCATCTTTGCACGCAAATTTCACAAAATGCCGTGACGAGCAGCATATTCTCCAAAAGGAGGTGTGAATCATGAAACAGTACATCCGGCAATTTTGGATCCCGGGGCTGTTTGCCCTTTTCGTGCTGGCACTTTTTCTTTTTGCCAACCCGTCCAAACCCACTGTTGACAAGTACGAAAACTACGTCGCTGCAGACACCCTCTCCGGCAAGCGGGTGCTGCCGGTTTACGGGGTAAACCGTTCGGACAACGCCATCGCCCTGACCATCGACGCGGCCTGGGGGGCGGACAAGACTCCGGAAATCCTCTCGATCCTCGAAGAGCGGGGGGTCAAGGCCACCTTCTTCCTGGTGGGCCGCTGGGTTCGCGAATTTCCGGAGGAGACGAAGGCGATCGTGGAAGCCGGCCACCTGATCGGCAGTCACAGCGACACCCACGCTCATTTTTGCTCCCTTTCCAACGAACAGATCGAAAAGGAGATCAAAGCCACGGAGGACGCCCTGATCTCCGCAGGGGCGAAAAAGCCCACGCTGTTTCGGCCGCCTTTTGGCGAGTACGACGATCGCGTCGTGCAAAAGCTGCGGGATCTCGGCTATCAGGTGATCCAATGGTCCATCGACACCCTGGACTGGAAGGAAGGCCGCACCGCAGGCCAGGTGCTGGAGGTCGTCTTGCGCAAAGCTGCGCCCGGTTCCATCATCCTATGCCACAATAATGCACAGAGCATTGTGGAGTACCTTCCTTCCCTGATCGACGAGCTCTCGTCCAGGGGCTATGAATTTGTTACCGTAGACGAGCTGATTTATACGGGGTTCAACATCGACAACAACGGAATCCAGCATCCGGAAAGCTGAACCGGACGCACTGATCTCCCCGCTCAAATTCTGGATTCAATCATTGAGAAGCAAACCCGAACTTCTTTCGGGTTTGATTTCTTTGCGCAAGAATACATAACGGAACTGGCGCAATAACCGGACGTATTCAATGCAAATTGCCAGAGAACCAGAAAATCTGAGCCGAACAAACAGGAATGGCGGAACTTATGACGAAGGTATCATATGCGCATTTGACCGGAAAAACTTTCAGTTGCACCACATAAACAATACGGAGGAAGCACACCATGATTAAAATGATCGCGTTGGATTTGGATGGTACCTTGGTGGAACACCGCCCCGAAGGGATGTATGTGCCACCAAGGACGCTGGAGCTGTTTGAAGAGCTCATCGGCAAGGGGATGTATATCGGCATCGATACAGGCCGGGCGCACTGGGAAATGATCAATATCCTGAAAGATCTGCGCATCGGCGCCGACTCCCTGTTCCCCAGCTTTTTTATCGCAGAGGAAAACCATATTTTCTGGAAAAAGGATGGCGAATTTGTGCCGCAGTCCGACCACAACGAACCCATGCGGAAAATGCTGGACGAATTTGCCATGTCCATCGCTGAAGAGACGCGATCCATCCTGGAGTTTTTGCGCGAGCATTCCGCAGGTCCTGAATTTTGGGTTATTTTCTCTACCTTCGCGTTGGAGATGACCTATGCGGATGTGGAAAGCGCGCAGAAGGCGTTGGATCTTTTGCCTAAGTATTTCAAAGACAGGGATTTCAAGCTGCATCGCAATGTCGTACAGGTGCAGGTGCTCCCCAAGGATACCGGCAAAGGGCGCACCTTGCTGGCGGCAGCCAGACATGTCGGCGTTCAGCCTTGCGAAGTTCTTACTATGGGCGATTCCCTCAACGATTGGGATATGCTTGCTAATCTTTATGGATTTGAGGCGGCAACGGTTTCTAACGCCGATCCGCGGGTACTGGATTTGATCAAGTCCAGAAACGGGTATATTGCCAAAGGGGTTGCCGGCGAAGGCGTCCGCGAGACGATTGAGTATTATCGGGCCCATGGAAGGCTCGCCATCAAGTAAAGCGCGGGGTATTTATGAAGCAGCCGAAACCTGAACCTCTGATCACTTCCTGATTATGATGTTGTGCCAAAATTCTAAGGCTTATTGATACTTTTCTGGAACATAACGAAAAATTTCAACAACAAACCCGAAACCTTCCTTCGGGTTTGTTTGTTGTTTTGGCATTTATGAGCAGATGAATCAGTTAATTTATTGACGATTATTTCCTTTTATTGTAAAAAACCAGATGGAAATGGTCCTTTTGAGGTTAATTGATAATTCCTTGACATGCAAGTTGGTTGAGATATTATCGTTACTCATAGATCCACATATGCGGATCATGACAACACGAAATTGGAGGGAAAATCAAATGAAACGCAGACTTTCTGTGCTTCTGGCAGTGTGCATGATCTTCACATTGCTGGTCGGCTGTGCGACCGAACAGCCCACAGACGCATCCCCCGCGCCAACCCTGGCGCAAACGCCGGACACCACGCCGGTTGAACCGTCCCTTGCGTTTACTCCCGGAACCTATACGCAAGAAGTGAGCGGTATGCACGGGCCCATCAGCATCGAAGTCACGGTGGATGAAACCTCCATCGTCGAAGCGAAAGTGACCTCGACCATGGAAACCCCCGGCATCGGCGATTACGCTGGCGAGCAGATCACCAGCCAGATCGTTGAGTTCCAGTCCCTGGATGTGGACAGCCTGACCGGGGCGACCATCACCAGCAATGCCGTTAAGAAGGCCGTTGCGGCCTGCCTGGAAGAAGCGGGCGGCAATTTGGACCTCTTGAACGCCCCTCGCGAGCGCGCTCCGTTGGAAAAAGACTCCTATACCGCCGATGTGGTCATCGTTGGCGGCGGCGGCGCAGGCTTGACCGCTACGGCCACCGCCCTGGAAGAGGGCGCCAGCGTCATCCTCATCGAATCCACGGACATTCTGGGCGGCAACTCGCTGGTTGTCGGCGGCTTCATGAACGCCCCCATACCCGAGCTGCAGGATTACGCCCTGGAAGAGCGTTCCGCCTCGATGGAATCGTTGATCACCGCGGCCCTGGCGGAAGAACCTGTCAGCGAGGAACACGCAGCGCTGCAGGAAGCCGTTCGCGCCGATTATGAGGCATATCTGCAGTCCGACAAAACCATGTTCGACAGCGTCAACTGGTTTGCGCTGCAGACCTGGAACGGCGGCGACAAACTCGGCGAACTGCCCGTGGTCTTGAAGCTCGCCAGCGGCGCCTACGACGCCATGCAGTGGCTGATCAGCAACGGCATGGAGTTCCGCAGCAGCGTCACCCTGGGCGGGGGCGCGCTCTACACCCGTTCCCGCTATGCGATCCTCCCCAACGGACTTGGGTATATCACCGCCATCAAGAGCGCGATTGACAAGCACGCCACCGAAGACAATCTGACCATTTTGACCAACACGAAGGGCACCGAGCTCATCATGGATGGCGACAAGGTGGTAGGCGTCAAGGCGGTCGACCGCAATACCAACCAGGAAATCACCCTCCATGCAAACAAGGGCGTGATTCTGAGCACCGGTGGATTTGCAGGAAACGTTGAACTGCGCGTGAAGTACTGCCAGGGCGAGAAGTGGCCCGACCTTGGAAGCAATGTTCTGACCACCAACACCATCGGCGTCACCGGAGACGGCATCTTCATGGCCGAAGCAGCCGGCGCCGAGCCCGTGAACATGGAGCAGATCCAGCTTCTTCCCTACTGCAACCCGTGGACCGGCCAGGTGAACGACACCGTGGGCGGCGGCGACGGCAGCTCCGTCTTCATCAACAAGGAAGGCCGCAGGTTTGTCCGCGAGGATGGCCGCCGCGACGAAATGTCCAAGGCCATCATCGCCCAGACGGACAGCACCATGTATATCTTCGCGAACGCGGCAAGCTATGGCGTGAAAGACCTGCGCGATGCCAAAACGCTGGGCGGCCAGTCTGTGAGCTACTTCCTGGACAACAATCTCTACGGCTTTACCGTCGGAGAGACGCTGGAAGACATCGCGAACCAGCTTGGTTTCCCCGTTGAAAACCTGAAGGAAACCATGGATAACTACAACGCCCATGTCAAGGCCGGAACAGCGGACGAGTTCGGCCGGGTCACATACGTCAATACGTTGGAAGAAGGCCCCTACATCGCTGTCCCGAGAAAGCCTTCAGCGCACCACACCATGGGCGGCGTGCGGATCGACGCCCAGACCCATGCGCTGCGCGCAGACGGCAGCATCGTCGAAGGCCTGTACTGCGCGGGTGAAATCACCGGCGTAGTGCACGGCACCAACCGCATCGGCGGCAACGCCATCGTCGACTACCTGACTTTCGGCCGCGAAGCCGGTCGAAATGCCGCGAATGGCCGATAAGCCCATTGACTCAAGGCTGTCTGCAGCATAAAATAACCAAATAGACTCTTGCTAAGCAAGTGTCGCTGGCGGCCATCTCGCGCCGTCAGCGGCACTTCTGTATTTTCTTTGATCGATGATCAACGTTCAGTATCAGGAGCACAAAGATGAAGTACAAAATCGGGAAAATTGCGAAGCTGTTGGACGTCAGCATCGAGACGGTCAGAAATTACGAAAAACTCGGGCTCATCACTCCGGAGCGCAGCGATCAAAACGCCTATCGCCTGTACGATGCCGTGGATCTGAACGTCATTCGGCGCGCCCGAGCTTATTCGAGCTTCGGCATCTCCGTCAAGCAATCCGTGGATTTGATCTTAAATGGCACAATTGGTGATCTTGTACCCACGCTGGATCAGGTTTCACACACCCTTTCCGAAAAAATCATGTACGACATGATGCTGCTTCGTTTCATTGAATTAAAAAAGCATCATCTGAACCGGATCTCTGCCATGGAAAGCAAATGCTGCGTCGAAAACAGCCCCGCCATGTATGCCATGATTTATCGCAAAGGGCTGGGATTCAAAACAGACGCCGGCAAACATAAACTGTATACAAAATGGGACAAGATGAGACCGTTTACCGAGTCCATGTTCAATTGCTCGCGGAGCTTTTTGCTGGGCGGGGACTACGAGTATACCCATGGGCTTTGCATTGAAGAAACCTTTGCCGACTTTTTTGGCATTACCGAAGAAGAGAATATCAAGTACTTCCCCTCCAGAAAATGCTTGTATACCCTTGTCGTAGGTGTCTATGAACCGCAGGTCAGCAAGGCGAATACCGCTATGAATCTGGTAAAGAACATGTTGGACGAAGGCGGGTACACCATCAACGGCGACCCCATCGGCCGGGTGGTTCACACAAGCAAAAGCCGGGGAGAGTTCAACCATTATATCGAGACATGGGTTCCGATTGAATAGTTGACGCCATGGTTTTTATAGGCCGTATGGGAAACCAGCAACCCCCTCGCCAACTTTGGTTCCGAAGGATTTTTTAAAGCGAATCATGCAAAAAGCCGGACCCCGTATGAACGGCGTCCGGCTTTTTAGCGGTTTTTGCGATTCACACAGCGCTTTATTCCACAACGAATACGATCGCCGAAGAGAGGGGGGAAATGCCATTCGCGGTGCGGGTCATGCTTTGGGCGGCGGGAATCAAAAGTGCGCCCGGCACTTTCAGTACACGGTCCAGCCACACCTTATATAGATAGGAAATCACCGCGTTGCCTGCGCGTCCGGACTGCTCGCCATTGGGCAGGCGGAAGTGCCAAAAACCTGCCAAAATCCCGCCCTGCAGCGGACAAATCCGGACTTTTTGCCTAATTTTCTTGCCGCGCATGAGATGAAATGCTACAATAAAGTATTAAATCAGCAAATGCGAGGTCGTAACACATGAAGATTACCAAAGAACAGGTGCTCCACGTCGCGTCGCTCTCCAACCTCTCCTTTTCGGAGGAGGAAACCGAGCGGCTGGCGAGCGAGATGAGCGGCATGATCGCTTTTGCGGACAAGCTCAAGGGGCTGAATGTCGACGGGGTTCCGCCCACAACCCACGCAGTGCCCATTCAGAACGTGTTCCGGGAAGACGGTGTTTTGCCCTCCTTTGAGCGCAGCGTTCTGATCAATATCGCCCCCAGGCATGACGAAACCAGCGTGCTCGTGCCCCGCGTCGTGGACTAAGGAGGACCGAATGGACATCCGAGATTTTACAGTGGCTGAACTTTCCACCATGCTTGCGGACGGAAAGATCACTTCAACGGAAATCACCAAGGCGTATCTTTCTGCCATCGAAAAGGAAGACAGCCAAATCTGCTCGTATATCACGGTTACCGCCGAGCGCGCCCTTGCTGACGCCGCCGCCGCGGACAAAAGAAGGAGCGACAACGCCCCCCTTTCCCCGCTGGACGGCATTCCCTATGCTTTGAAGGACCTTTTTTGCACAGAGGGCATCAAAACCACCTGCGCTTCCCGGATGCTTTCTGACTTCGTTCCGCCCTATACCGCCACGGCGGTGAAAAAGCTGGAGGACGCAGGCTGTGTGCTGCTGGGCAAGCTGAATATGGACGAATTCGCCATGGGTTCTTCCACCGAGACCAGCTACTTCTTCAAGACAAAGAATCCGGCAGATATTGAACGGGTTCCCGGCGGGTCCTCCGGCGGGTCCGCTGCGGCGGTGGCCGCAAGGCTTGCCCCCTTCTCCCTGGGGACGGACACCGGCGGCTCCATTCGCCAGCCCGCGGCGTTTTGCGGAATTGTCGGGATGAAGCCCACCTACGGCAGGGTTTCCCGCTTCGGCGTCGTGGCTTTCGCCTCGTCATTGGATCAGGTTGGGCCCATGACCCGCACCGTGTATGACAATGCCATGGTGCTTTCCGTCATCGCGGGCCAGGACCCGTTGGACGCGGCGTCCCTTCCCCACCCCGTTCCGGATTACACCGCCTCTGCCGCCCCCGGCCGGCTGGACGGCATGCGCATCGGCCTGCCGGAGGAGCTCTTTGTCCCGGGCATCTCCCCCGCTATCAAAGAAGCGGTCCTCCAAGCCGCAGAAACCCTGCGCGCTCAAGGCGCCATCGTCGAACCCTGCAGCCTGCCCAGGGTGGAATACGCCCTGCCCGCTTATTACATCATCTCCTCTGCGGAGGCGTCCTCAAACCTGGGGCGGTATGATGGCGTGAGTTTCGGCTACGCCGCCAACGACGCCGAAAGCATCACAGAGCTTTACACCAGATCCCGCTCCGAGGGTTTCGGGTGGGAGGTGAAGCGCCGCATCATGATGGGCACCTTCACCCTTTCTTCCGGGTATTACGACGCGTATTACAAGCGCGCCCAGCAGGTCAGAACGCTGATCATCCAGGATTACCAAGCGGTGTTCCAGAAGTTTGACTGCCTGCTCGCCCCGGTGGCCCCGGTTTCCGCGTGGAAGCTCGGCGAAATGAGCGCGGACCCGCTCCAGATGTACGCCGCGGATATCTGCACGGTTTCCGTCAACGTGGCGGGACTTTGCGGGATGTCCGTCCCCTGCGGAACCGACGAAAACGGTATGCCCATCGGCGCCCAACTGATCGCAAAGCCCCTTTGCGAAGAAACGCTTTATCGCGCCGGCGCTGCGCTTTACGGGAGGTAACAGATGCAATTCGAAACCCTGATCGGACTTGAGGTTCATGTGGAACTTTCCACAAAATCAAAAATTTACTGCAGCTGCTCCACCGAGTTCGGGGCAGAGGAAAACACCCACATCTGCCCCATCTGCATGGGATTCCCCGGAACCCTGCCCGCGCTGAACAAGCAGGCGGTGGAATACTGCATCAAGGCGGGGCTTGCCCTGAACTGCAAGATCAACCGGTATTCCCGCCAGGACAGAAAGCATTATTTCTATCCCGATCTGCCCAAGGCCTTCCAGACCAGTCAGTTTGACCTTCCCCTCTGCTACGACGGGTATGTGGACCTTCGCGTGCCGGAGGGCGACCCGCTGGATGGCAAGGCAAACAAGCCCGCGTATACCAAGCGGATCGGCATCACCCGCATCCATATCGAAGAGGACGCAGGCAAACTCATCCACGCCCCGGGCGCGACCCGCATCGACTGCAACCGCTGCGGCGTTCCCCTGATCGAGATCGTCACCGAACCGGATTTCCGTTCCGCGGGGGAAGTGTATGCCTTTTTGACGCACTTGCGTTCCGTGCTGCTTTACGCAAACGTCAGCAACTGCCGCATGGAGGAAGGCTCCATGCGCTGCGATGTCAACCTTTCCCTCCGGCCCTCCCCCGACGCTCCCTTCGGCACCCGGACGGAGATGAAAAACATCGCTTCCCTTTCCGCCACGGTGCGCGCCATCGAATACGAGCGCGCGCGCCAGCGCAAGATCCTGGAAAAGGGCGGCGAAATCACCCAGGACACCCTGCGCTGGGACGACGAACGCGGCGTGAACTACGCCATGCGCTCCAAGGAGGATGCCCACGACTACTTCTATTTCCCGGAACCGGACATCATGCCCATCGTGGTGGACGATGACTGGCTCGACCGAATCCGGGAATCCCTGCCCGAACTCCCCCATGTGCGCAGGAAGCGCTATACGGAGGATCTGGGCCTTCCGGATTACGACGCGGACTTCTTGGCGGGGGACAAGGCGACTGCCGACCTTTTTGACGAATGCGTCGCTTTGGGCGCCGCGCCGAAAACCGTTTCCAACTGGCTGATGAGTGACGTCGCCCGCCTTTGCAACGACACGAACACTGGCTTTGACCAGCTTTGGTTCGGCGCAAAGGGGCTTGTTGAACTGATCTCACTGGTTGAAAAGGGAACCATTAGTCGTTCCGCCGGTTCCAAGGTGCTGGAGGCCATGTTCGCCCCGGGCGAAACCAGGTCGCCCGAAGATCTGGTCAATGCCCTGGGGCTTGCCCAGGTGAGCGACGAGGGCGCGATCCTCGAAATGTGCAAAACCGTCGTCGCCGCCAATGAAAAGGCCGTCTCCGATTACAAGGCCGGCAAGGCGAAGGCGCTGACCAGCCTCGTGGGCCAGGTCATGAAGGCCAGCAAGGGCAAGGCGAACCCCGCGATCGTCAACAAGCTGTTGCTCGAACTGCTGAACGAGAACTGACGAATCAAAAACAGCCCCCAACAGGGCTGCCCGCTCATCAAAAAGCCCGCGCAAAAGGGAGTTCAACTTAGGGATTTACGAAAAATAAGTAATTTTTTGACCGACTCTCTTCAAGCGGAGGCTCGAAAGTAAAGACTGCACCGAAGGATAAAACCTTTAGTGCAGTCTTTCTTAATGTTGTGTTGTTTTAGATAAATACCTTTATTGGTTTCTATATGTTTCAATTTGTCACATCTCCGACTTACTCTCTCCAGGGAATTTGATCAAACAGCCCAACAATCTCTTTGTTGCTGACCTCATACTCAAAGCAGACCCCGTTTGCAAAATATATAGGGCAACTATCTGTAGCAAGGCGAATGCTAATTACCGATCCATCATCCTTCTCTAAAGTCATTAGGGCTTCATAAAATGGACAAGCCGTGACTCCTCCTATCGGTTTTGCGGATTTGAAGTGTTTTTCGAGCAACTTTAGGGCGTCTCTGTCTGATATACGCTGATTAAACGTTTGTCCGGTGTTATGTTGAGTGTACTCCACTTCGGCAGCAGAGATGCCGCTAATCTGATTAGGATCAAAAGGCTCAAAGCTCAACTCCTTTCGGAGCAACTGTAACATCTCATCATACAATTCCTTATTTTCGCCCAAAAAGCCGCCGTCATCATCCAAGTAAAAGAAAGCTCCGTTGCTGAGCATCTCCCATGATACGCCATCCTTTGCAACGCAGATGTTCAAATGATAGGTGTCGGCGGGAAATTTGTCCAGCGGAGTCCGTTGCATAGTGTCCATCATGCCGGAAAACTTCTGCTGATCCTCAGGCAGATAGTAATAACTGTACCTTGGGTCGTAATCAGTAGGCGTGATTACGAAACTCAATTTTCCACTTATGGGTGTATTAGATAGCGTCGCTTTTTCAGAAACCGATGACAATGTTGGCTCCGACGAAGGATGACTCTTTATGAATTCGTCTACATCGTTATATCGGATGTCAATACCGCTACCACCACTGTCCCATATTCTCTCCAGATTGGCAGCATCTATCTGGTTACCATCTGTTCGTACGATTAGACGGTAATCGCCCTCTACGCTGTAGACCATTATGCGGTAATTTGTGTTTGAGCTGGCATCAGCACCTTTGAAGTTACTAAAGTCTTCAAACTTTAGTGCATCGCCCATTTTTGCAAGTGCTCTGACGTCGTCGAGAGTCAAACTCACATTAGTTTCACTGATAATGAAATCAGTCCATACTATACGCATTGTCTGCGGTGGCTGATCATTTGAATACCATACTTCTGTAACGATACGGTAATTACCCACTCCAAGTTTGACCGAAAGCATATCAGGGGTTAAGCTGTATGTTTCACTTGCCCCCACAGGAAGGTTTATTGCTATTGCATCAAAGCCTATTCCTTCCGTGAAAGGTATTACCCGCCAATCGTCGTCAATCTGCTTGACAAGTGTAAATGCCTTACCGCAGGTCAATCCTGTTTCCATTTCTTCATTCACCAGTACTGCATTGATAGCTTCAAAGGACGGCGGGTATACTCCAGCTTCAGTGGTGAAAGTGACACGGTCATATAAATAAGTTGGAAAATCATATACCTCCCAATCGGACGAGCCATCAGCAGATGGTCTATTCGATGTGAAGCCTATTACCAAGGCAGCGACTAGTATGATAGAAACTACCATGACCCATGCAGCGGGCTTTTTGAAGTTCAATATGTTTTTGATCCGTCCCTTTACGTTCCCTTCACCGAACGCGAGCGGACTTCCGTTTATCAGGCGTCGTCCTGTTGCTAGAGAAAGCAAGGACGTTGAATACGCTTGTTTAATCTTGCTGCCCATCTCTTTTACAACACGTTCATCACAAGACATCTCCATGTCTGCGCTCATTAGCAGAAAGGCCACCCATACTAACGGATTGAACCAGTGGATACATAGAATAAGGAATGTAACCATTTTCACCATGTGATCAAAGCGCCTTATATGTGTCTGTTCGTGCAGGATGATATAGGTCTTTTCATCTGCAGAAAGTCCGGAAGGAATATAGATTTTCGGACGAAAAAGTCCAAGCACAAATGGAGTTTTCAAGTTCTTAGCTTCGAAGACATCCTTCTCTACTAATTGCGCACTTTTAAGCCGCCTCTTTAATATCAAAATAGATACAAGGCTATAAATAAGCAATGCTATTATGCCTAAAACCCAGATGTATGCACCTATTTCCACAAAAATCTGAAGTGGATTCACACTTGCCCCAATAGCCGGTGCGGGAAGTGATTGACTTACAAATGAATCCACCACTTCTATCCCGCTGTTAATCTGTGGACTTTGCTGATAAATGATATCATGAGGAATTGGAACAGGATTCGTATTCCGTGGCATAAGACTAAACATGCTTTCAAAGGAGAATGGAATTATCAGGCGAAAAGCAACCACACCCCATAAGGCATATGAGATAACTTTTGGAGCTTTTTTAAGCAGTAGCCTGATAAGGATTACAAAAATGATTACATAACTTGCAGTAAGGCTCATATTTAAAACAGTAAGAAAAAGTTCACTCATTGCTGCACCTCCTTATGCTCATCAATCAATCTTTTCAACTCTTCAGCTTGATGATGATTTAATTTTTTACCACTGATAAAAGATGTTAGAAATTTCGGCAGTGACCCTCCAAAGGTATCCTCGACAAAACTTATACTTTGATTTGCGTAATATTTATCCCTTGTGATTAGAGATGAAACTACAGCGTTTACATTTTGAAAAATGCCTTTTTCACATAACTTTTTTAGTACTGTATATGTTGTGGACTTTTTCCAATTCATTTCTTTTTCGCTTAGCTTTACAAGGTCTCCAGAACCAATCGGCTCGTTCTGCCAGATTAATTCTGCAAACTTTTCTTCACTTTCTGCAAGTTTATATTCCTTCATGTTAAACCTCCTCGGTCTATTGAGCATCGACTTATATTTTAAGTCTATATAGAATAGACCTAAATGTCAATAGCTAAGTACAAATTATTCCGATAATAACATGATTACAATCAGTGACCCATATAACCGCAAAGAAGTATTAGAAAAGCAATTGCAGGAACATTACAGCCACTTGAAAGTAATCACAGTGCTATCCGAGGAGGATATTGCTTTTATCAAGGTAAATCTCAAATAAGTAATCACAAACAAATAGACCTTGTTACTGTACCTATACTGGGTATAGTAGCAAGGTCTGTTTGTTATTCTTAGTTTTCAGCTTCAGCGGCCTTCTTCCGAGCATAGCTGGCTCGTCTGTTTCTACGATTACGCTCAGCTTGGCAATCCCAACTGTCACAATATAGTTGACGGCTCGAATGTCTCACAAAATATCTACCGCAGGCAAGGCAAGAAAGTATAGAGCCTTGCGATTCAAAATATTTCAGATCTTCATCAACCGGCGGTGCAACATCAGCTACCATTCTCGAAAAGGTGTACCAACAAATATCGAATGGCTACTCAAAAACTCGGCACACAGAAAATGAAAACGCAAATCTTACGGGAGAGGAGGTGGACATGATGAGCGATTCAATGCAGGAGCTAAAGCAGATGCGTATATGGTTTCTGTGGCGCTGGGAAGCGGACAAAAACGGCAAGCCGACGAAGAACCCTTTTGCCGCAAATGGTAGCTCAACCGGAACTGACGATGCACACAGCAGCACGTGGGTTTACTACGATGAAGCTGTGGCAGCGGCAGATAAGTTTCATGCAGCTGGTGTCGGATTCAAAATCCCAGATGGCTACTTCTTCCTCGACATCGACAACAGAGAACTGTCGGACCCGCTGGTGAAGACGTTGCTTGCCCGGTTCGATTCCTACACCGAGCGCTCCGTCAGCGGAGGCGGCATCCATATCTACGGCAAATGCGATTTTTCTAAGCTGCCGACCTATATTGACAATAAAGGTAAAGTCCGGCTGGATAAGCAGTTCTACCAGAAGAATCCCCACATTGACCTTGAACTATATGTCGGTGGTATCACAAACCGCTATGCCGCCTATACCGGCAACATCATCGAAGATAAGCCCCTGCGTGAATGCACTGCCGCCGTCCTCACAACATTGGACAAGAATATGCGCCGTAAGGAAAAAACCAAGTACAGCGCAAATCGTGACGGTGACCGCACCGACTTTGACGTCATCTGCAATCTTCGCAAACAGAAGAATGGCGATAAGTTCAAAAGGTTGTATGACGAAGGAGATTTCAGCGATTACGGCTCACAGTCAGAAGCGGACGCAGCGCTCTGTGCTATTATCGCTTTCCGTACCGGGCCCGATCCCGATGCTATCGATGCCGTATTTAGGGATTCCGCGCTGTACCGCGACAAGTGGGAGCGTGACGATTACCGCGAAGCTACCATAGCCGTTGGTATTGAAGCCTGTCATGGCACCTTCCATAAATCTAAAATGGAGCACCCGTACTTCATTAAGTTTGATGAAAAAGGAGCGCCGTATGTGTTCCCTCCGCTACTTGCAAAGTGGACGCGAGAGCATCTGCATTATATCCTCGTCCGCGACAACGGCAGACAGGCTCTCCTCATCTATGTATATGAAGATGGCTGTTATCGGCTGTATGCGCCGGATATGCTCAAAGGCATCATGAAAAGCTACATAGCGGAATATGACGAGGAGCTTGTATCCATGGGCAAAGTAGCCGAGGCATACAATCAAATCATAACTGACCTGAAATATGTAGGACAGGATGCCCTCAATTCAATTGAGGACTTAATAAACTTCGGTAATGGCCTGTTCCGTATAAGGGAAGATGAAATGACGCTCCTGCCCCACTCGCCGGATATCCTCTCCACCATCCAAATCCCATGTAGCTGGACAGGCAGGGAAACGCCCACACCGGTGTTTGACAGATATATGCATATCCTCACGAACGGTGATAAGGCCATAGAACAACTGCTGCTGGAATTCATAGGAGCCTGCATATCCAACATTAAAGGTTGGAGAATGAAAAAAGCACTTTTCCTTGTAGGCGATGGTGATACCGGTAAATCTCAGCTAAAGAGCCTTGTAGAGAGTCTGCTCGGCAAAGGAAACTTTATCGGCACTGACCTTAAGGATATCGAATCCAGATTTGGCACCGGCGCGATTTATGGCACACGCCTTGCCGGCAGTTCCGATATGAGTTTTCTCTCTGTGGATGAACTGAAAACCTTTAAGAAAATAACAGGCGGCGATAGCCTGTATGCCGAGTTTAAAGGACAGCAAGCCTTTGAGTTCACCTATAACGGTCTGCTCTGGTTTTGCATGAACAGACTCCCCAAGTTCGGCGGCGATGATGGCAAATGGATTTATGACCGCATTATGGTGGTGGAGTGTCCCAACGTCATCCCGAAAGACAAGCAGGACAAAACCCTTCTTGATAAGTTATACGCCGAGCGTGATGGCATCGTCTATAAAGCAGTAAAGGCTCTGCAGACGGTTATCGCCAATGGCTACCGTTTCTCTGAGCCGGATTCCGTCAGCGTGGCGCGTGACACCTATATGAGCGAAAACAACTCTGTTATCAGCTTCTACAATGAGTGCATGACCGAAAGGCCGCTCCGCAAGATTGAGGATAGCTGTTCAACCGGGCGCATTTACAAGGTGTATAAGGCATGGTGCTACGATAATAACAACGGTTACGCCAAGACAGCCGGTGACTTCCGAAAAACGCTTGCCGATCACCTCGACACAACATTTGCCGATATGTCGGTTAAACGCAACAACGGTACCTACTACCGGAATTACACATTAACGCTGGAGGTAAAAGAACAATATGCACAGGCCTATGGATATGAGGGTGCCGAATTCCTTGCATAGTGGCAGCTCTCTCAGTTTAGTGGCAGTACTGGTGGCAGTAAAAATGAGAACTGCCACTGGAAAAATGCCCACAGTGCAAGGGTTTCCGGTGTTTAGTGGCAGTGGTGGCAGTGCTTTCAACTTCTAAGCTGAATTTTGAAAAACTGTATATACAGAGAGGAAGTATAACAAAGATTATGGACTGTGTATACGAAGTGGGCAAATACGACCACCGCTGCCACCAAGTAGCTAAAATCCTTGGGATACTTGGCTTTTGGCAGTGGCAGTTGTGAAAATGTCTGCCACCGGCACTGCCACTGCTGCCACCACCGGAGCGCCGTTTATATAGATGTTATTTCACACGATTGGAGGAAAGGAATATGAACCAAATCAGAATTATCGGCATGATGGATGCCGATAGCGAAATTACAAAACAGAGCAGCCCTTCGGATTTTAGTGATGACCACTATGACGGTATGTCGCTATACCGCCGCAAGGACATGAAACCTGTAGTGCTTTTCATGAGCAGAAATGCCGAGCCTGCCCGGTGGAAGGTAGTAGACGGAGCATCCGAGTTTTACTTCCGCTCATACACAGAAGCTACAGACTTCTGTAAAATGCGCGGCTACATCTTCATGAAGGGAGGAAAGCGGCATGAGTCTGATTGACCTGCTCTATGGCAGAAGTCATAGCAGCGCCAAAGGCAAAATACATCTTCGCAATCGCTCCGGCGAACCTGTGACCATAACGAAAGAAATCCGATATACCGTCACTGATGGGTATTCCAACATCCACATCAACGGTTACGATGACCTGCTCCAATACTGCCGAAGCGCCGGGTATACCCATCATTCCGGTAAAACAGTATGACCGGCCAAAAATTAAAAAACCACAATAACAATTTTAGGAGGAATTCAAAATGGCAAATTATCCGCTCATAGCAAGAAACAAGGAAGGAACGCTTCTTCATCCGCAGCACTCATTCTATTCTGATGAATACACAGAAAGTTACTGCGATCTGTTTTTAAGAGATTCTGTCGTTAAAGATGATCATGGAAAATTGCACAAATATTATCGTCTCCACGCAAAACAGCCCCACGATATGGAAATGGCTTTTACTTATGATATCCATTGCCCGGATTGCCACAGCGGCATGTTAAAGCAAATTGCCAGACCGCTCAGTTATAACGAACTGGGTTTATACAGATGCCCCGTTTGCGACAAGAAATAAGGAGGAAAAATTTATGAGTACTTACACTGAGAGATTACCCTATACCGGCTCTCCGGAATATGACAAACACTTCTGGAACGCTATGCGCGGCTATGACAGCAGTTATGATGAACTCTCAAAAGGCCGCAGCACCGGAACCGGCCTTTATGCAATGCCGAATTCATCGGATAACAAGTACATGGCAGCCCTTGAGAAGGCAAGCCTGTTCCGCAGTATCGGTACAGTTATTAAGGCATATGGCTCCGGTTATCGTATTTTTGCCAAGGACAGCAACGACCTTGCACAGTGGGTAGCGGAAAATGACGCAGTTCCTATATATGATGGCATCGATGATTTCACCATCAACACTGTAGACCGTTGGAAACTGGCGGCTTTAGTAAAAATGGATGAGGCCTTCATACATGATGCCAGTTTCGACATTGAGAACTATCTCATCAAACGCTTTGCAAAGAACTTCGGCAGGGCCGAGGATAATGCCTTTATCAACGGCAACGGTAATGAAATGCCCACAGGTATTTTGAACGCCACCGGCGGAGCGGAAATTGCTGCATCCCTCAATGAAATCGCCTACGATGATGTTATTGGCTTGTATTTCTCTGTAAAGCCGGAGTACCGCAAAAACGCTGTCTGGCTCATGAACGATAAAACAGCTCTTATCCTGCGTACCCTCAAAGATAGCGCCGGGAATTACCTCTGGCGTGACAGTGATGATACCATCCTTGGCAAGAAGGTACTTATGTCCGAGTATATGCCGGATGCGGATGCCGGTACCAAGCCTATCGCCTTTGGTGACTTTAGCTACTACTGGGTTATTGGCAGAAGTCCAATCGGCGTTCGCACTCTATCCGAAAAGTTCGCTGTACTCGATCAGATTGGTTACTTGGCATATGAATTCCTTGACGGCAAACTTATCCGCAGTGAAGCCGTAAAGGTTATTCAGATTAATATCTAAGCTATCGGACAAGGCAAATGGGATAAGGCACAGTGGATATTCTGCTGTGCCTATTTTCATTAAAAAATGTACTCTGTCAAGATTAAATTCACATTGCATTTAGCGTAATTATGTCCATTTTATCAGGACGGTGTGCCTATTCCCTCGTTTGAAAGCGCGTTTTTTTACATGAAGCCCCACGCCGCTGTCCGAGTTGAAAAGCTGTAGAGATCAGACCGCCCCTACCCCAAGGCAGAAAGGAGACCATGATGGATGTTAAAACCGTAAGCGTAACCGAAAAAGTAATCGGTGACACGCTCTACATTATAGAATCGGCAGTCAGCAATACCGCCAAAGAAACTGCTTATGACAAGCTGAAACGCATGATACTTAATGACACCGCAAGTCTTGAAATAAAGAAGGCTTCTTAACCTAAATAACTTGACTTCTTCACAGTAGTACGGGAATATTGAGTACCGCTTGAAGACTGTCGGAAAGGAGGAAAACATGAATAACAGACAGTCAAATATTACTGTGAAGAATATCGATAAAATCACCGCACTTTACTGCAGGCTCTCTCGTGATGACGAGCTGCAAGGTGACAGCAACAGCATTAAAAACCAGAAGTCCATTCTGCAGAAGTACGCAGATGACAGCGGATTTGCAAACACAGAATTCTTTGTGGACGATGGGTATAGCGGCACTAACTTTGACCGACCGGATTGGCAGCGCCTTTTATCCCAAGTGGAAGAAGGCAACATCGGCACCGTCGTTGTAAAGGACATGAGCCGTCTCGGTAGAGACTACCTTAAGGTCGGCTATTATACCGAGGTATTGTTCCCCGGCTCTGATATCCGCTTTATAGCCATAAATAACAATGTGGACAGTGCCAATCAGCAAGACAGCGATTTTACACCGTTTCTTAATATCATCAACGAATGGTATGCCAAGGATACGAGTAAGAAAATCCGCTCCGTCTTTAAGTCAAAAGGTCAGTCCGGCAAGCCACTCTGCACCAATCCACCTTACGGCTACATCAAAGACCCAGAAGATAAGACCCATTGGATTATTGATGAAGAACCTGCCAAAGTAGTAAAAGAAGCATTTCGCCTGTGTATGCAAGGTTATGGTCCTACACAGATAGCTAAGGAATTCACCAAGCGCAGAATTATGAATCCAACGGCTCATGCCAAGGCAAACGGAATTAATATCCCGGACAATAGAGGGCATGACGATGATTATGTCTGGCGAGGCAGCACAATTGTTCATATGCTTTCAAGGCAGGAGTATTTAGGGCATACAGTTAATTTCAAAACCTATCGCAAGTCCTATAAGCAGAAAAAGCAGTTGAAAAATGACCCGTCAGAATGGCAGGTTTTCGAGAATACCCACGAAGCGATTATTGAGGAGCCTGTGTTCGAAGTAGTACAAAAAATCCGAGATGGTAGACGCAGGCTTACACCGATGGGCGAAATGCCAATCCTCTCCGGTATGATGTTCTGTGCGGATTGCGAAAACAAGCTGTACCAAGTGCGTGGACGTGGTTGGGAGCATGGCAAAGAGTATTTTGTGTGTGCTACCTACCGTAAGATTAAAGGTGGCTGCAGTTCTCACCAGATACGCAATGTAGTAGTCGAGGAATTGCTCCTTGACGGTATCCACAGGATAACCTCTTTTGCCAGAGACCACGAGAATGAATTTGTAGAGATGGTTACTAAGAAAACAAGGACAGAGTTTGATAAAAGCATGCGTGACGGCAAGCGAGAATTAGAGCAGTCACAGGCTCGAATCAGCAAGTTGGACGATATTATCCAAAGGCTTTATGAGGACAATATCGAGGGTAAGATTTCCGATGAACGTTTTGCCAAGATGACAGCCAATTACGAAGCCGAGCAGCATACTCTTGAAAGCCGAGTAGCAGAACTGAAATCCACTATGACTAAGGAAAAGGAAAGCGCACTGGGTGTAGACCACTTCCTCGCATTGGTACGAAAGTACACAGAGATACAGGAACTCACAGCGGAGATTATCCGGGAGTTTGTTGAAAGAATCTATGTTTACAAGGCAGAGCGCATTGATGGTAGACGAGTACAGCGTATCAAAATCGTTTATAACTGCATTGGCGAATTTGACCCACCGGTTTCTACATCCACCACAGAACAAGAAAAATCGGCATAGCCGGTAATACATACCAAACTATGCCGATATTTTTCCGGGATTAAAAATCCCTAAGACGCACCCTCTAAATGCGGGCTTTTGTTACTTTTGCTTATTTTACCTTTGCGCCGCAGTTTGCGCAGAACATCCCGCCGGCGCGCAGTTCCGCGCCGCAGTTGGTGCAGAAGGCGCTTTCGGTTTCGGCGGTTTTCATCTGCTCTGCGGGAACCGGATCGCTCGCGGGGGCGGCAGTGTCTGCCTGCTCCTGCTTCCGGGGGCCGTGCTGGGCAAAACCCCTGAAGCTGAAGCCGCTGCTTCCCCTAGGGTCCGGCTGGACGGGGGTGTCGTCTTCGGGCGCATCGCCACGCATGCGGCGGTTCATTTCCTCGACATTGTCCCGGATGGAGAGGATGGCGTAAATGCTCTCGTACACCACGCGGACCAGCAGGATGGAGATGATCAGGAGCAATCCTGCCCAGAAGCTGAGGGCAAACATCACATAGATGCCCATGATGAGCAGGAAGATCGCCGTGGCCGTAAACAGAATCTTGATGATCCAGGTCAGCCAATAGACGTTGAAGTTGAGGAAGTTGTAAATCTTGTCAAGCACGGGGGAAAACCTGCCGCGATTGCGCTGGGGAAGGAAGAAAACAGCGACGAGCAGGGCGAGAATAAAGGATACGATGAGTACGGTGCCTACTGCGGAGGCAACGTTGGCTGCAGCATTATAATAGCCGAACGATCCCCCGAACATATCGGCATAATCGGGATAAAACTCTGACACTTTGGTCTGCACCTCCTTCAAATGATTATTTTCATCATGCCATATTTTTTTCCAGCTATCAAGTTAAATCAACTTGTCCGTCCTTGTCCGTCTTGTTTTTTTTAATTGCCCTTGGCGACCGCAGGGCGCAAAACCCGAGGAAATCGCGTTCTTCGGACACGCCCTTTTGCAGTCTCCGCAGCGGATGCATTCCGGATGGTTCTGGTCTTTGAGTACGGGAACATTCATCTTGCAGGCGGCCTCGCAGGCCCCGCAACGGATGCATTTTTCAGGGTCGATGCCCATGCGGTAAAAAGAAACCTTGTTAAAAAAGGAGTAGATCGCCCCTAAGGGGCACAGGTATTTGCAAAACGGGCGGTACAACACGACGGACAAAAGAAGCACCGCGAAAAGCACCAGCAGCTTCCAGTCAAAAAGCCAGCCGATCATGCCGCTAAGCGTCTCGTTCACCGTCACAAGGGGAACCCCTCCGCCCAGCGTTCCAGCAGGGCAAATCAGCTTGCAGAACCAGGGGGTTCCCACACCCGCTTCGTTGAACAGCAGCATGGGCAACAGGATGACAAAAACCGCCAGAATCGCGTATTTCAGCTTCCTTAGCGCCATATCGCCCTTGAAGATTGTGATCTTTTTCAGCTTCCACCGCCTTGGCAAAGGAAGCTTGTGCAAAATATCCTGCACAAGGCCAAAAGGGCACAAAAAGCCGCAGATCAGCCTTCCGCAGAGCGCTCCGAACGCCATCAGAAACCCGACGACGTAATACGAAAACCGGTATTTGCTGCTCCCCAAAACGGCTTGAAGGGAGCCGATGGGGCAGGCTCCCAAAGCGCCGGGGCAGGCATAGCAGTTCAGCCCCGGAACACAGATTTTCTTGAGCGGGCCGCTGTATACCGTTCCCTTGACGAAGCCGACGACATACGCGTTGGTGAGCGCCGTAAAAACCACCTGGATCGCGTGGCGTAAGTTCCTCTTTTTCTTCATGTCAGCCAATCCCGATGCACTCAAGGCATACCCGGGCGGCTTTTGCAAAGACCGTCAGAACTTCGCCGCCAGCGACTCCCACCGCGATCATCACCAGGCCAACAGCCAGCAACGCACCGGGCAGGAGAAGTTTAGTCCACATCTTTGAGAAGTGCATCGATCACCTTGCTCCATCCTTCGTAATCCCTCGCCCCCACAAAAGCGGGGCCCATGATGCGGCCTTCGCCGTCCACAAAATACGTCGTGGGAACATAGCCCGTTTCCAGGGAATAGAACGCGTCTGCATAGCGGGCCATCGTATAGGAAAGGCCCTCTGCTTCCATCAGGGTTCGAACCTCGTCGTCGGCGCTGGCATAATCGTAAACGCCGATGACCCTGACCTGTTCCGCGTAATCCTGGGAAAGCTGCTCAAGTTCCGGCAGTTCATAGACACAAGGCCCGCACCAGGTGGCCCACAGGTTCACCATGGTCACCTTCGCTTCGGAAAAGACGGCATTGTCCAAAGAATTGCCGTCGATATCCGTGGTCTGAAACGCGGGGAAATCCGAACGCTGGAAGGCGCGCTCTTTCTCCTCCTGACTGCCTTGTTCGGGATCGGGGCTGGCTTCTGCCTCTGGGATATGGGCGGTGGGGAGGGGCGTTTCCGCCTCTGGGGCATAGGCGGTGGGAAGGGGCGTTTCCGCCTCCCCTTCGGGGGCAACGGCAGCACACCCAAGGAGCAAAAAGACCACCGTCATGATCAGGATGAAGGCGATGGATCTCGTCGTCTTGTTCATGGGGCCTCCTCTCATAAGCCAACCTGTACGCCGGATACGTCCGGCAGATAAGTTTGGCTGGGCTAACTATAACACAGATTTCCCCTCCCTTCAATAGGCTGATGACAGCAATCGATGGCGGGTTTCTCCTGTGAAACAGCATACAGGCGGACAAGCCAAATGCTATTTACTTCAAAGTGCAAAAATGCGCCCGTCCCGCGCAATACGGGAACGGGCGATTTGCTTTGCCTGGCGAAGGGATCAGTCGTAAGCCTTGGTGTCGATCTCCTCCTGGATCTTTGCCAGGAAATTCTCCAGGGTCATCGTGCCGATGTCCCCATCCTTTCTGGAACGGACGGAGATCGTGCCGTCCTCGGCTTCCTTGTCGCCGATGATCAGCATATACGGCACCTTTTCCATCTGGGCCTGGCGGATCTTGTATCCGATCTTTTCGGAGCGGTCGTCCATCTCCACGCGGATGCCCTCTGCCGCCATCACGCCGGCGATTTGCTTCGCAACGTCGTGGGTGCGGTCGGTGATGGGCAGGATCTTCGCCTGGACAGGGGCCAGCCAGGTGGGGAACGCGCCGGCAAAGTGCTCGGTCAGGATGCCGATGAAGCGCTCGATGGAACCGAAGGCAACCCGGTGGATCATGATGGGGCGGTGCTTTTCGCCGTCCGGGCCGGCGTACGTCAGATCGAAGCGCTCGGGCATCTGGTAATCCAGTTGAACGGTTCCGCACTGCCAGGTGCGGCCGATGGAGTCCTCCAGATGGAAGTCGATCTTCGGGCCGTAGAAGGCGCCGTCCCCGGGATTGAGGATATAGGGCACGCCCTTTGCCTCCAGGGCGGCTTTGAGGGCGTTCTCGCTGGTGACGCGCATCTCCTCTGTGCCGATAAAGTTCTCCGGACAGGTGGAAAGCTCCACGTGGTACTTAAAGCCGAAGATCTTATACACGGAATCGATCAGGTCCATCACTTCCGCGATTTCCGAAGGGATCTGCTCTTCGGTCATGAAGATGTGGGCGTCGTCTTGGGTAAAGCAGCGGACGCGCATCAGCCCGTGCAGCGCGCCGGAAAGCTCGTGCCGGTGCACCAGGCCTAACTCGCCCACGCGCAGAGGCAGGTCCTTATAAGACCACAGGCGGCGCCTGTAAGCCAGCATGCCGCCGGGGCAGTTCATGGGCTTGATGGCGTAGTCTTCGCCGTCGATCTTGGTGAAGTACATATTGTTCTTGTAGTGATCCCAGTGGCCGCTCCTGTGCCACAGCTCCTCGTTGAGGATCATCGGGGTCTTGATTTCCTCGTACCCCCGTTCGCGATGGAGCTGGCGCCAGTAGTTTTCCAGCTCGTTTCGGATCACCATCCCCTTGGGGAAGAAGAAGGGGAAGCCGGGGCCTTCTTCCATGATGGCAAAAAGATCCAGTTCCCGGCCCAGCTTTCTGTGGTCGCGCTTTTTGGCTTCCTCCAGCCTTTCAAGATACGCTTTCAGCTCGTCCTTGGTGGGGAAGACGGTGGCGTAAATCCGCTGAAGCATCTTGTTCTTCTCGTCGCCCCGCCAGTATGCGCCGGCGACGCTCATCAGCTTGAAGTGCTTGATCTTGCCCGTCGAACCCACGTGGGGGCCTGCGCAAAGGTCCACGAACTCACCCTGCTTATAAAAGGAAATGCGCGCATCCTCGGGCAGGTCCTCGATCAGCTCGACCTTATAGGTCTCGTTCATCTCCTTCACCAAGGCGAGGGCTTCATCCCTGGGCAGTTCAAACCGCTCGATGCGGTGGTTCTCCTTGGCGATTTTCGCCATTTCCTTTTCAATGGCGGGGAAATCCTCCTCCGTGAAAACGTGGCTGGAATCCACATCGTAATAAAAGCCGTTTTCAATGGCCGGACCGATGGCGAGCTTCGTGTCCGGGAACAGGCGCTTGATCGCTTGGGCCATCACGTGGCTTGCGGAATGGCGCAGGGTCTTTCTGCCGCCATCGTCCGCGAAGGTCCAGATATCCACCTTGGCGTCCTGCTCCACAGGATGGTACAGGCCGACGAGCTGACCGTCCACAGAGGCGGAAAAACAGGATTTATACAACTCGGGATCCGCCGCTTTTGCCATGTCAATGGGCAGCGTTCCCTTTTCAAACTCCATTTCCTTGCCGTTTAATATGATTTTCATGGTATCCTCCACTCATTGTTTTACTCGCTTTATGAAACATAAACCCCCAACGCCGTCAGGCGTTGGGGGACGAATCATCAAAATCCGCGGTTCCACCCCGCTTGAGCAAAAACTTTTGCTCCGCTTGCATGGATTGATAACCCTTCCACGGGTACGCGGTCCGGGGGCGGTACACATCCATCGCACCGGACGCCCCGCTCTCAGCCTGTGGCGGCGGCTCTCTTCTTTCCGGCTTGGGCGACGATGGCTTCCCCATCATTCCGCACAATTATTGATACTGCGATTATATTCCCGCTTTTGCAGCTTGTCAATCATTTGCGCAAAAAAGAAACGCCCGCCGGCCAACCATCCGGCGGGGTGAGCAGCCCTCAAAGAATCCCCTTCCCCATGCTGATCATTTGCCTGCCGGAAGCCCGAACTGCACAGGCCCCCGGCAGACGCAACTCTGTTTCGCTGAAATTAGTCCAGCAACCAGCCCTTCTGGCGTTCGATGGCCTTTTTATGGTTTTTGATGTTTTCCGCGCGCACGGCAGGATCCATGCTGGGCTTGAATACCCTGTCGTACTTCAGCGGATCGGGCAGGTTATCCAGCGTGTACATTCCCGCGCCCAGAGCGGCGATTTGAGCAGCCCCCAGGGCGGTGGCTTCCGCGCTGTCTGGACGGAAGACGTCGCAGTCGATGTAATCCGCGAACATCTGGGCCAGCACGTTGTTCCGGGACGCGCCGCCGTCGATCTTGATGCCCTGCATCTTGATGCCCATGCCCTTTTCGAGGGCATCCATAATGTCCGCCAGGGCAAACGCGATGCCTTCCAGCGTGGCGCGAACGATATGGGCTTTCGTCGTGCCGCGGGTGATGCCGAAGATCGTGCCGCGGGAATAGGGGTCAAAGTGCGGCGCGTTGGTGCCCGCCAGGTTGATGCAGAAATGCACGCCGTTGGTGTCCGGCACGCTGGCGGCCAGGGCTTCTGTCTCCTCCGAGGAGGTGATGATCCCCAAACCGTCCCGCAGCCACTGCACCGCAGAGCCGGTGACGGGCACGGTGCCTTCCGCCACATACATGCGCTTGCCGCTCAAGGTCCAGGCGATCATATAGTCCAGCGCCATGTCCGGAACGTTGAGCTCTTCGCCGGTGTTGATGTCCATAAAGGTGCCGGTTCCGTTGGTGCACTTGGCGGTGCCCGCCACACGGCAGTTCTGGGCGAACAGGGAACTCTGCTGGTCGGCGATGGCGCCGGTGATGGGGATGGGCGCGCCAAACACGGTGGTCACGCCATAATCCGCGTTTTCGTCCCGGACTTCCGGCAGAATGTTCATCGGAATGCCGTATTCCTCGAACATGGGGGCGTACCAGCAGTTGTTCTTCAGGTCATAGCAGCCGGCGCAGGACGCGTTGGAGGAAGAAATGGCATGCACCTTGCCGCCGGTCAGCTTCCAGATCAGCCAGGTGTCGATGGTGCCGAACAGGTAATCCCCGGAATGGATGGCGGCGGCAGCTTCCGGCTCGTTGTCCAGCAGCCACTTCAGCACGATGGGGAATCGGCAGGCGGCGACATAGGTGCCCACCACCGGACGGACTTCTGTCATGTAATGGTTCATGTCGATGGCGCCCACGATGCCGGCAGCGCGGGTATCCTGCCAGACCATGCCGCGGCGGATGGGCTTGCCGGTATGCTTGTTCCACAGGGCCGTGGTGCAACGCTGGTTGGTGACGCCGATGCAGGCGATGTCCTCGGCGGTCAGCCTGGCCTTTTCCATGGCTTTTCTGCACATATCGATGGACTTTTCGTAGATCCCTTCGAAGTCGTGCTCCACCATGTTTGGCGCGGGCGTGTACTGGGTGAACTCTGTGTAACTTACGCTGACGATGTTGAAGTTCTTGTCAAATATCAGTGCGCGGGTACCTGTCGTGCCTTCGTCGAT
>JBMNTV010000008.1:0-50571 GCA_050945915.1 Christensenellales bacterium | reverse complement strand
CCCGTTGGACGGATTGACAATTGCTGTAAAACCCCTTAATGTTGAACTATCAGTATTAGGAGGGAAACAGCATGCTGAAAGCAATTTTCGACAGACGCAGCATACGATCCTATACGGACGAGCCCATCGATCACGAAACGCTGACCTATCTCCTCCGTTGCGCGATCCATGCGCCCACGGCCCATTACCTGCAGCCCTGGTATTTTGCTGCCGTTACAAACAAGGCCCTGCTGGACGAGTTCAACGAGGATTTCCACAAGGCTTATCCGGATCATCGGCCGGGCAGCCCCAAGCCGATGCACCCCGATTACCATGTGTTTTTCCACGCTCCTGCCGTGATCTTTGCCTATGTTGACGGAAAAAGCGGCAATGTGTTTTCCCGCCTGGACTGCGCGCTGGCGGTGGAAAACATCGTGCTTGCGGCAACAGACCTTGACCTTGGCTCGGTCGTCATCGGGTATTCCATCTGCATGCTGATGGAGCATCCGGAGTTAAACGAAAAGTACAAGAAGCTGTTCGGCGTGCCGGAGGGGTACGAGCCGGTACTTTCCGTGGCCGTCGGCAGGCGCAAATCCGCTTTGCCCAATCCCAGACCCCGGGATGAGAGCAAGTTCAAGATCATCGAATAATCCCGTATGACATAAAAAACGTCCCCCGGCGCTGTGCTTTCGGGGGACGTTTGCCTTTCAGGATCCACCGGGCAACCGGCAGAATGGAACGCATCCAAGGGCAATAAAGCCCATGGTCTGGAGCGCGTAATCAGCCTTCGCGGATCGCTGACAAAAAGGAGCCTGCACGAAGCAGGCTCCGGATTCCGACTTGGAATTGTCTGGATTAGTATGCCAGACCCTTGGATGCGGCGAACTTCTTCCACTTTGCATCGTAGAAGAGGCCGTAGGCCAGGCAGAGCACCCAGATCACGATGGGCAGAGCGACGCCGGCGAAAAGATCGGGAGCGAACTTCGCGAGCAGCGCAATGATCAGCGTGGACGCTGCGATGGAGCCGGCGGGAATGTCGATATGGACATAGCCATAGCGGAAGAACAGGTCGGAAGAAAGGTCAGCCAGGTTGGCAGCCAGAGCGCCGAAGCCGAAGCCGTAAGCAACCGCGATCAGGATAGCGTCGGGGTTGGAGGCCAGGTTCGGAACAAAGCCGAGGGCGGTGCAAACTGCGCAGCCGATGAAGTGCTGAGCGGGAACGGTGGGGAACAGAAGCACGAAGCCGCCGAAACCGAAGCCGATCACGCCAGCAGCGGGGGAGCCAGCCTGCATCAGCAGAACCATGGCGATGCCCATGACAGCGCCGTAAGCAGCGGGCCAGATGGCCTTGTCAATGCCGCGACGCATGCCGGCGTACCAGCCGCGTCCACCCAGGGGGCTGAAACGGCCGCCGATGGCCTTGTCTTCATCCGGAACAACGCCGAGAGCGGTCTTCTGGAAGATGACCTTGAAAACAAGGGGGATGATGACGACGGTTGCAGCGATGGTGTCAAATCCACCGAGGCCGATCTGGCCGAGCGCCCAGTTGCCAGCCCAGCCAAGCACGCCAGCGACGCCAGCAAGGAGCAGAACGTCGGGCTTCTGGAGAGCCATCAGGGAAGCAGCAGGGCCGTTTCCACCGCCGTTATAGCCCTTGTAGTTGGCGTAGCCAGCAGCGACAGCAGCAGGCAGGAAGGTGGAAGCGGGGTTCAGCAAGGGGCTGAACGCGATGCCCGTGGTGTCAACGCGAAGCAGCGCACCAAACAGGCAGGTGCCGGCGCAGATGATGAAGAACTGGACGCCGCCGAAACCAGCAGCAGCAATACCGGCCACAAAGGATGCTACGAGGTCAGCAATATTCATTTTAATCCTCCTGATCGAATGAAAGGCTGATTGTCCCGCGAGTGCGGAACAGCGACATCCCGTGTTATACCTCGGCTAATTAAGGAGTATGGCGGATGAGTTGCATCTTTCAACGATATCGCCGTTGCCGCCGCCGCCTCGGCCGAACCTGTGCGCGGTGGATACGCGGTCCCTTGCCCCACGGGAAAAGCAAAAAACCGAATAACCCCACGAACGGGTGGCTTTGGCAGCCAAGCGCGAAACCGCGCAGACGGCCGCGGGAGCGCAAGCGCTCCGTGACTCCGACAGGCTCGAGCAAGCTCGCATCCGCTGGAATAGGGAGAATACGCCATCGGATGCGGGCTCAAACCGCGGAGAATACGGGGCCAAAAACCCCGTCACGCGATGCCCTTGGGTGCCCTTGGGCAAATTGTCTTCGTGTCAGATCAATCCCGGATGAATCAGGCCGGCCTAAAGCCGTATGCCAAGTATATAGAATTCCGTTTAATGTGGATCCGCCCGGGTGGCGACGCTGAGACTCTTTGCTTCTGAGCATCCGGACAAGGCTTGTGCCTCATCGAAGGAAAGACGCTGACGATCCGGTCACATTCCAAAATCGCCGCAGAGGCTGTGAGTAGCAATAAAGCAGGTTGTGAAAGTTGGGGTATAGAAGCTGTGGGGCTTATTTCATGCTCCCACGCTGTACACATTGTAGTACGAATTAGACCTTTCGTCAAGCATAAGTTAATATATTGCGCATGTAACATCTGGCTGTTGCGACCATTGAAAATTGACAACATATTCACGAGAGAATCATACAAGTCGCGCCTGGGCTCACAAGCAATTCACATTTTCTTGTGAAAAATAAATCGATCTTGCTGATCGAAGTCCTGGATGCGGCCAAAGGAAAGGCCTGCCATATCCTGCCATATAATGTTTAAATTACTCTGCGACCTTGTATTTTGTCCCTCGAAGTACTATAATTAAAAGCCGTAGTTAATGATGCCGGATGAAGGATCGAATTGGAGGAACTGCAAGTGTATCAGATCAAGAAGCGCGAACAACTGTCCCCGGGCATTGTGCGGATGGTTGTGGATGCCCCGAGGGTGGCAAAAAAAGCGTTGCCCGGACAGTTCATCATACTGAGAGTAGAGGAAAACGGCGAAAGGATCCCGCTGACGATTTCGGACTACGACCGCGAAACCGGCGAGGTGTCCATCGTTTTCCAGGAAGTGGGGAAGACCACAAAGCTTTTGGGCGCAAAGAAGGCGGGGGACTTCCTGCCCACCTTTGTCGGCCCGTTGGGAAAGCCGTCGCATCTGGAAGGCATCAAGAGCGCGGCGGTCATCGGCGGCGGCCTTGGAACCGCCATCGCCTTTCCCCAGGCAAAAGCGCTCTACGAAGCGGGGGCGAGGGTGGACGTCATCGCCGGATTCCGAAATAAAGACCTGATTATTTTGGAGGATGAGTTCAAAAAAGCCGCCACCAATGTCTACATCACCACGGATGACGGCAGCAACGGCACCAAGGGATTCGTGACGGACATTTTGCGCGATCTGCTGGAAAAGGGCGAGAAGTACGATGAGGTCATCGCCATCGGGCCTTTGCCCATGATGAAATTCGTCAGCAAGCTCACCAAGGAGTACGGCATCAAGACCACCGTTTCCATGAACCCGGTCATGATCGACGGAACGGGCATGTGCGGCGGATGCAGGCTGACCGTGGGCGGCGAAACCAAGTTCGCCTGTGTGGACGGCCCGGAGTTTGACGGCCATCTCGTGGATTTTGACGAGGCGATGCGCCGCAACGCGATGTATAAAGAACAAGAGCGGGAAGCGGACTGCATGCTCATGAAGAAGGAGGCGGATTAATATGCCAAATATGCAACCCAAAAAAACGCCAATGCCGGAGCAGGATGCATCCGTCCGTTCGGGCAATTTCCTTGAGGTTGCCCAAGGGTATACGGAAGAGCTGGCCCTGAACGAGGCTGCCCGCTGCCTGAACTGCAAGCATATGCCCTGCGTTTCCGGCTGTCCGGTAAACGTGCGGATTCCTGAATTTATTACAAAAATTGCCCAGAAGGATTATGCCGGCGCCGCGGCGATCATCAAGACCACCAACAGCCTGCCGGCGATCTGCGGCCGCGTCTGCCCCCAGGAAAGCCAGTGCGAAAGCAAGTGCGTGCGGGGGATCAAGGGCGAGCCCGTCGCCATCGGCCGACTGGAGCGCTTTGCCGCCGATTACGCCATGGAACACGGCGTGAAGACGGACGAAACAATCGAAAAAAACGGCCACAGGGTCGCCATCATCGGTTCCGGCCCCGCAGGGCTGACCTGCGCGGGGGACCTTGCCCGCATGGGATACGACGTTCACATTTTCGAAGCGCTGCACACCCCCGGTGGCGTGTTGAGCTACGGCATCCCCCAGTTCCGCCTTCCCAAAGAGCTGGTCAAGCAGGAAATCGCCACCGTCGAGGCCTTGGGCGTCACCATCGAGACGGACGTGGTGGTGGGCCGCGCCGTTACGGTGGACGAGCTGTTTGAAGAGGGCTACGAGGCCGTGTTCATCGGCTCCGGTGCAGGGTTGCCCAGCTTCATGCGCATTCCGGGCGAGAACCTGAACGGCGTATATTCCGCCAACGAGTTCCTGACCCGCATCAACCTGATGAAGGCCTACGATTACCCGAATGCGGACACGCCGGTGACCGTGGGCGAATCGGTGGCGGTGGTGGGCGGCGGAAACGTCGCGATGGACGCGGCCCGCTGCGCCAAGCGGCTGGGCGCGAAACATGTGACCATCGTCTACCGCCGCAGCGAGGCGGAAATGCCTGCCAGGGCGGAGGAGGTCCACCACGCCAAGGAAGAGGGGATCGCCTTCTCCTTGCTGACCAACCCCGTCGAGGTGCTGGGCGAAGATGGCTGGGTGACCGGCTTGAAGTGCGTGAAGATGGAGCTGGGCGAACCGGACGCTTCCGGAAGAAGAAGGCCGGTGGAGGTTCCCGGCAGCGAGCACGTCCTGGATGTGCAGACCGTCATCATCGCCATCGGAAACTCCCCCAACCCGCTGCTTCGCGCCACCACCCCTGACCTTGCGGTCAACAAAAGGGGCGGCATCGTGGTGGATGAGGAAACCGGCGCCACCAGCATCCCCGGCGTGTTCGCAGGGGGGGACGCCGTCACCGGCGCTGCGACGGTCATCCTGGCCATGGGCGCGGGGAAGCGCGCCGCAAAGGGGATCGACGCCTATATCAAGGGCAAACAATAATCGATTCGATTTTAAGTAAACTAACGAGCAAGCAGGCGCAGGGGATCCTGCGCCTGCGCTTTTTTTGCTTATTGCCCCAAATGGCGAGAGAAACACACCCCATTCGCAAACCATAAGATTGCGGCGCGACAGCCTTCGATGGGGCAACGGGTCATGTGGCAGGGCGTTTTATCGGCGAAATGAATCTTCTTGCCCTGCGGGTGCGCTGCGTACTATAATCAATCGTTATGATCGTCGTTTTTTGATTTTATTGAGGAGGTGTTCCCCCTGCGCACGCTTAGCACAACAAAACGCATGGTTTTTTGCGGGCTGCTGGTTGCCCTCGGCGTCATCCTTTCCGGCCCGCTGGAGATTCCCCTGAACTTTTTCGGCCTTTATTCCGTAAGCCTGAGCTTTGGTACGGTGCCGGTGATTCTGGCCGCCGTCTATTACGGACCGATGTATGGCGCGTTGGTGGGCGGCCTTTGGGATTTGCTCCAGGCGCTCCTGTTTCCCATGGGGGGGTACAACCCGCTGTTTACCCTTTCCGGCGCTGTGATTGGCCTTTTGCCCGGGCTGTTCTTCACAAAAGGCGAAAAGCCGACTTTTTTGCGCGTGCTGGC
This sequence comes from Christensenellales bacterium, assembly GCA_050945915.1. Classification (GTDB taxonomy): domain Bacteria; phylum Bacillota; class Clostridia; order Christensenellales; family CALWSW01; genus CALNBC01. The sequence continues at coordinate 44,884 of JBMNTV010000008.1, read as the reverse complement.
GGCCACCGCTGCGGGGCACATCGTCGGCTCGGTGATCCTGAATTCCCTCTGGATGATCGTCAGCTATGGCACGCCCCTGGAAGTCGCCGCGATACGCACCTTAAAGGGCGTGGTGTTCATCCCCCTGTTCGCCTCTTTGGTGTATCTCTTGTCCGGCGCGCTGGACAGGGCGTTTTCCAACGACCAGTAAAGGCGGGCAACAAAAAACCGGCGCATATGCGTCGGTTTTTTGTTTCGTCAGCCGTCCGATAAGGGCATCGGTCAAAGGATGTATTTCGGGTTTTTCGGCGGGGCGGACTGCAGCTCTTTGCGCTTTTCGTCGAAACCGGGCTTGCCCAAAAGGGCATAGGTCGCCTGCTTTCCGCCCTCCACCCCCGGCTGGTCAAAGGCGTTGATGTTCAAAAGCTCCCCGGCGAAGGCGGTCATCACCTCGAAGAAGTACAAAAGCGCTCCCACCGTTTCCGCATGCACGGAGGGCAGGGAGATGGTAAAGTTCGGCCTGCCCGCTTTCATCAGGGCGTATTCCGTCGCCCGCTGCTCCGCCTTGATCAGCTCGTTCATCGTGTGGCCACACAGGAAGGAAACGTCCGGCAGGTGGGAAAACCCTTCGGGGATTCCGTAGCTCGCGCGGTATTCGTCCACGCCGAGGAAGGTGACCACCTTGTCAAACGGGCCTTCGACGTACAGCTGGACCTGGCTGTGCTGGTCGGTGACCCCCAGGGCTTTGACCGGCGTCTGGCCCACGAAAACTTCCCTGCCGGAACGGTCGTACCGCTTGCCCAGGCTTTCCGCCCACAATTGGGCGTACCAGTCGGAGACATACTTCAACGAATCCGCATAGGGCATCATCACGGAGATGTTTTTCCCCCGCTTCATGGAGATGAACTGAAGGAGTGCCGCCATGTACGCCGCGTTTTGGAACACGTTCTGCTCGGAACAGGCTTCGTCCATCCGCGCAGCGCCTTTTAACAGGGCGGAAATGTCGATCCCGCATACCGCGGCGGCAAGCAATCCCACGGGGGAAAGCTCAGAAAACCGCCCGCCCACGCCTTCCGGGATGAAAAAGGTGCGAAGGTTATGTTCCTTTGCGATTTTGATGAGGTTGCCTTTTTTTTCGTCGGTGGTGGCGATCACCCGGGAAGCGTAATCCCCGCCGCAGTGCTTCTTTAAAAGGTCAAACGCGATCAAAAGTTGTGCCATGGTCTCGCTGGTGCTGCCGGATTTGGTGATAACGTTGAAGGCGGTGCGCCTGATATCGATCACATCCAAAAGGGCGGCCATGCGCTCGGGATCCACATTGTCCTCCACGAAAAGCCTCGGGCCGTTGCGCTTTTCTTTGGGCAGATCGTTGTACCGCAAATGGTTCAGGGCCTGGTGCACCGCAATGGGCCCCAGGGCGCTGCCGCCGATGCCCAGAACGACAAAATCGTCGAAATTCGCCCGGATGTATGCGGCGCATTCCTGGATCTCCTGGACGACCGCCGCCTGATTGTGGGGGAGTTCCCGCCACTGCATCAAAGGGCGCTTTTCTTCCATCGCTTTGGCCGCGGCCTGGGCCATGGGAAGATAGGATGCCAGTTCCGGCTCGGTAATGCCGTGTTCTCCGATCGCTTCGGCCATCATGTTGTTAAAATCGACTCGCAAAAGGGCGGTTGTTTCCATGGCGAACTCCTTTCAGAGCGGCATACAGAGTATTTTTCCATAATATACATTGTAGCAGTAAAACAAGTCGCGGGGAAGGGGAGAGCAAATTGAAAAACAGGGGCAGGACTGGTTTGAGCCAGGTGATTTTCTGGGGGCTGCTTGCGGTGGCGGCGGTGGCTTTGCTCTGGTTTATGCTGAGCAGGGACAAAGGTCCCCCCACGGGCACGCTCTGCCCGATGGTTGTGGACGGCCGGACCGAACAGCCCCTTTCCGACTGCACGATCGTCGTGCCGGAAACCGGCTTCAGCACCGTGACCGGGGAGGACGGACGGGCGGTGGAGCCCTTTGCTGTACCGGTGGAGCGCCCCCAGCCGAAAAACGGCATGGAGCAGCAGCAATGGGGCGAGTGTACGCTATTGATCTATAAGGACGGCTATATCCCCTATGCGTTGTTCCATACCCAGGTCTGGGAGGGCGTGGACCGCAACGGTCCGAAGATCTACCTCTTCCCGGACGACGGGACCACCCATGGCCAGCCTTATTCCGTCATCGAGGGGCCGGACAGAGCGTGGGTGAACGCCCTTGTGGAAAAGTTTGATCCACGAATGAAAGGTTCCGAGTAAACCTGGCGCTCTCTGGTGAAAAAGCCCGGCCGCAGAAGCCGGGCATTTTTTATTATTCCCCGCGGGAAGGAAATATCACCGGATTTCGCATTCCATGAGCTCCAGATCCGCGGGGGAAGCACAGTTTTGGATCGCGCCAATCAGATAATCCAGCAGATAGTCCTCGAGCCTGCCGGAAGCGCTTTCGGAAGACAGGGAGCGCATTTCTCGCATCAGCGAGGGCTTCGTGAAAAAGGAAAAGATCGCCCCGTTTGCCGCCCGGCTGACCACTTCCGCCCAAACCGCGTTGGTGCTTGCGGAATAGGCGAGGACGAGCCGCGAAAGCTCTTTTTCCACGCGGTCGAAAAGCTGGACAGGCAGGATTCCCCGGGCGATGGCGGGGAAGGATTTGTCCTTCAGGGCGAGGTTGACAGCGCTCTGGTTCCTGGGGTCAAAAACCAGGGAAATCTGCCTCAAAAGCAGACGGGAAATCAAAAATATCGCCGTTTCCGAGGTGACAGAGCCCGCTTCAAAGGCCTCGTCGATCTCGTCGTACACCGGTTGAAAGTAATCGCCGATCATCCGGGCTGTGTATTCCAAAACGGCCTTGCATAAGTTGTCCTTCGATGCAAAGTGAAAAGAAATGGCGGACTGGGATACGCCCACCTTCTCCGCAATCATCCTGGTGGTGGTCGCTTCGTAGCCGTGCTGCGCGAAGAGCTTCCTGGCCGCGCGCAGGATCTGCTGCTTGGTGGATGCGTTTTTGTCCCTCGAACCGTTCCTGTGCATAGAGATCACTTCCCCAAAAATCGGCGTACGGCCGGCTGGTTTTTATTCATTCTATACGTTTTGGAAGTATTTAGCAAGCCGCTGTGCCCGCCAAACGCCCAGGGTGATAGAACATGCATCCGCCTAAGGTTGCCCAAGCGCGCTCCAAAGCCCAAGGGCGCACTCATTTCCGCGCCACCAGTTCCTTGGGGCGCATTCCCCGCTTCCTGCATAAGCCGATGGCGGCATACCCCGGCTTCGTGTGACGCCTTTCCTCCAATGGGGAGGATTGGTGTAAATTCATACCGCAGTTACAGCGGAGAGAGAAACCCAGTACATCCCGGTCAGAAAAGCACGCATACCCTTCCCGGATTGCCGGAAGGGTATGAGCCCGCGTTCAGTGGTCCCCCGCCGATTCGCTTTTTTGCATGCATCGGGCAGAGGGAATGGCCCTTGATGTTGAGTGCGCGCGTCCATCACCGGTGGCGCCTCTCTTTTTTGCCCTTCGACCGCAAGCAGGTGCGGTGGATATTTCTATGCCGGGCTGTTTTGGCAGACTGCCTCTGGTAACAACCACTTTTTCAGCAGGCACATCCGAACGATAAAGAAAACATCGTTGATAAAGTTCATAACGTTTGGTATGCTTTCCTCATCTTATCAGTGAATCTTTGGAGCAGGATTGACAACGACCACCACGCCCTTCGCCGGGTGGAATGCCGGGCGGCGGCAGGTATCCGTCAGCGGAGGCGTGGGCCCGGGTCCGTTTCGCGTCAAACACAAAGGAGAACAACATGAAAAAAATCGCGATCATCATGGGCAGCGACAGCGATCTGCCCGTTCTGGTTCCAGCGATGGACGTCTTGAAGGAATTGGGAATTCCCTTTTGCGTGCGGGTGATTTCCGCCCACAGAACGCCTCAAATCGCCGTGGATTTTGCAAAAAACGCGGCAAAGGAGGGGTTTGGCGTGCTGATCGCCGCTGCGGGCAAGGCGGCGCACTTAGCCGGAGTTTTGGCGGCAAACACCCTGCTGCCTGTCATAGGAATCCCCGTTTCTGCCCCCAGTCTGGACGGGTTGGACGCCCTTTTATCCACCGTTCAGATGCCCGCGGGGGTGCCCGTAGCCACCGTAGCCATCGACGGGGCGAAAAACGCCGCCATTGTGGCCGCGCAGATCCTCGCCGTTTCCGACGAAGCCCTTTTCGAAAAGCTCAAAGAGCAAAGAAAAAAGCAGAGTGAAGCGGTCATGGCCAAGGACGAGAGGATCACCAGGGAATATTCGAATCGCTAGAGAAATCATGGAGGAATCATCAAGTGGAAAAGACTGTCCAGCTCTACGAGGGGAAGGCGAAAAAGGTCTTCGCCACCACGGACCCGAAGTGTTGCATCGTGTCCTATAAGGACGACGCCACCGCCTTCAATGGCGAAAAGCAGGGTACCATCGCCGGCAAGGGCGCCATCAACAACCGCGTGACCAATCACCTGATGCGCATGCTGGAACAAGAAGGCGTCCCCACCCATTACATTCAGGAGCTTTCCGAAAGGGAAACGCTGGTCAAAAGGGTGCGCATCGTTCCCTTGGAAGTCATCGTGCGCAACATCGCCGCGGGCTCTCTGAGCAAGCGCCTGGGCATTCCGGAAGGCGAAAAGCTGACTTCCACCGTCCTCGAATACTGCTATAAGGACGACGCCCTGGGCGACCCGCTGGTGAACGACTGCCATATCCGCGCCCTCAACCTTGCGACCCAAGAGGAGCTGAAAGCAATCGCTGACTACGCCTTGAAGGTCAACCGGTTGCTTTCGGATTACCTCATCGACCTCGGCATTGAACTGGTGGATTTCAAGCTGGAATTCGGCGTGACAGAGGAGGGCGAACTGGTGCTGGCGGACGAGATCTCGCCGGATACCTGCCGTTTCTGGGATTCGGCCACGAAGAAAAAGCTGGACAAGGACCGCTTCCGCAGGGACCTGGGCGGCGTCGAGGACGCCTATCAGGAGATTCTTCAGCGGTTGCTGGGAGAATGAGCCATGTGCCTGGAAAAGCTGCACGAGGAGTGCGGGGTGTTCGGGATATTTTCCACCAGGGATCAGGACGTTGTGGTTTCCACCTATCTTGCCCTTTGCGCGCTGCAGCACCGGGGGCAGGAAAGCTGCGGCATCGCCGTGAATGACGGCGGGGTGATCGCCTCCTACCGCGACGCCGGACTGGTGAACGACGTGTTCCGCCCGGAGGTTCTGCAAAAGCTGGGCAGGGGCAACATGGCCATCGGCCATGTGCGTTACGGTACCACGGGCAACGAACCCAGGCTCAACGCCCAGCCCATCGTGGTGAACCACATCAAGGGGTGCATGGCCCTGGCCCACAACGGCAATCTGACCAACGACGGCGAGCTGCGGGAAGAGCTGGAGCTTTCAGGTTCGATCTTTCACACCACTTCCGACTCCGAGGTGATCTCCTACATGATCACCAAGGAACGGCTGACGGCCCCGTCCATCGAGCAGGCGGTCTACCGCGCCATGGACAGGCTGAAGGGCGCCTATTCCCTGGCCATCATGTCTCCCCAAAAACTGATTGCCGCCAGGGATCCTTTGGGATTTCATCCCCTTTGCATCGGCGAGATTCCCGGCGGATACGTTTTTTCCTCCGAATCCTGCGCTCTGACCACCGTGGGGGCAAAGTTTTTGCGGGACGTGGAGCCGGGGGAAATCGTCTATGTGGACAAAAACGGGCTGCACAGCATCCGCGACCACTGCCACGAAGACAAAAAGGCCCTTTGCGTGTTCGAATTCATCTACTTTGCCCGGCCGGACTCGGTGCTGGACGGCAGCTCGGTGCACAACGCCCGCCTTCGGGCGGGGGCCTTCCTCGCCCTGGAGCACCCGGTTCAGGCGGATGTGGTCATCGGCGCGCCGGATTCGGGGATCGACGCGGCGATCGGCTATTCCCGCCAGTCCGGCATCCCCTATGGCATCGGGCTGATCAAGAACAAATACATCGGTCGCACCTTCATCCACCCCACCCCGAGGGATCGGGAAAACTTGGTGCGCATCAAGCTGAATCCCGTCACCGCCACCGTAAAGGACAAGCGGGTGGTGCTGGTGGACGATTCCATCGTCCGGGGGACCACATCCGCCCGGGTGGTGGCGCTTCTGCGGGAAGCCGGGGCGAAGGAGGTGCACCTGCGCTCCTCCGCGCCCAAGTTCATGTATCCCTGCTATTTCGGGACGGACATCGATTCCGTGGAAAACCTGATCTGCCACAACCACACGACGGAAGAAGTCGCAAAAATCATCGGCGTGGATTCCATCGGGTTCCTCAGCCCGGAGAACGTCGTCAAGCTGGCGGAAAACACCCGAACAGGCTTTTGCGACGCGTGTTTTACCGGGAATTACCCCTGCGAATGCCCCAAATACACGGGGAAGAACAAGTATGCGAGAAAGATCGGCAACCAGGCGGATCAAGATTGATCCCGGCGGGGGCAAGCCGGGAACAAAAAGGTGGGGGGAGGATATTGATGAGTTACTCCGAATCATACAGAAAAGCCGGGGTGGACCTTGCCGCCGGTTACCGCGCGGTGGAGCTGTTGAAGCGACACGTCGAAAGGACGAGCACCCACGGGGTCCTTTCCCCGGTGGGGGGCTTTGGCGGCCTGTTCGCGCCGGACATCGCGGGGATGCAGCGGCCGGTGCTGGTCGCCGGAACGGACGGCGTGGGCACCAAGCTGAAGCTCGCGTTTTTGATGGACAGGCACGACACCATCGGCATCGACTGCGTGGCCATGTGCGTGAACGACGTGCTGTGCTGCGGCGCAGAGCCGCTGTTTTTCCTGGATTACATCGCCTGCGGCAAAAACGTGCCGGAACGCATCGCCGCGATCGTCTCCGGCGTGGCGGAAGGTTGCGTGCAGGCGGGTTGCGCCCTGATCGGCGGCGAAACGGCGGAAATGCCTCAGTTTTACCCTCCGGGGGAGTACGACATCGCCGGCTTTGCCGTGGGCATCGTGGACCAGCCGAAGATGTTTGACCCTTCAAGAATCCTCCCCGGGGACGCGGTGCTCGCGCTGCCCTCCTCCGGGCTGCATTCCAACGGCTATTCCCTGGTGCGCAGGGTGTTTCGCGTGGAGGAGCCGGGCGTTCTGACCCGCTATATGGATGAGCTGGGCAGCTCCCTGGGGGACGCGCTGTTAACGCCCACCAGAATCTATGTGACGGCGATGAATGCGCTCAAAGCTGCCGCCACCGTCAAGGCCGCGGCGCACATCACCGGCGGCGGGTTTTTCGAAAACATTCCCAGAGCGCTGCCCAAAGGATATTCCGCGAAAATAGACGTGCGCGCCTTGCGCATCCCGGCGATTTTCCGCCTGCTGCAACAATGCGGAAACATCCCCGACGGCGATATGTTCAACACCTTCAACATGGGGGTGGGCATGGCAATGGTCGTCGCCGCCGAGGAGGCGGACGCTGCCCTTCGCACGCTCCAAGCCGCTGGAGAGGAAGCGTACATCATGGGCGAAATCGTAAAAGGCGGGGAGGGTGTCCTTCTGTGAGCCGGACGCGCATCGCGGTATTGGTTTCCGGCGGGGGGACGAATCTTCAGGCCCTGATCGATGCGAATCTCAAATATGGCGAGATCGCGCTGGTGCTTTCCAGCAATCCGGAGGCCTATGCCTTAAAAAGAGCGGAACAGGCCGGGATTCCGGCTGCGGTGGTCAGCCGGAAGGACTGCCACACAGCGGCGGAGTTTGAGGAAAAGCTCCTCAAAAAGCTGAGGGAACAGGGCGCGGAACTGATCGTGCTTGCCGGCTTTTTGTGCATTCTCAGCAAGGGATTCGTCGCCGCGTACCCGGACCGGATCGTCAACATCCATCCCTCCCTGATACCCTCCTTCTGCGGAGCGGGGTATTACGGCCTGAAGGTGCACGAAGCGGCATTGGCCTGGGGCGTGAAGGTTACCGGGGCGACGGTTCACCTGGTGAACGAAGTGCCGGACGGCGGACGCATCCTGCTGCAAAAGGCCGTGGAAGTCCAGGAGGGAGACACGCCCATCACCCTGCAAAAGCGCGTGATGGAGCAGGCGGAATGGGTGATCCTGCCCCAAGCCGTGGATATGCTGGCAGAACAAATTGCAAAGGGGAAGCAGAAATGAGAACAGTACAGGATTACTTAGGCAAAAACGCCTATCCGGGCCGCGGCCTGCTGGTCGGCGCGACGCCGGGGAGCAAGCGTGTTGTCGCCTATTTCATCATGGGCAGAAGCGAAAACAGCAAGAACCGGGTGTTTGTCCGGGAGGGGGACGACCTGCGCATTATAGCCTTCAACCCCGCGAAAATGAAGGACCCCAGTTTGGTCATCTATTACCCCGTCCGCGAGCACCAGGGAAGCACCATCGTCACCAACGGCGACCAGACGGACACGATCCTGGACCATTTGCGCGCCGGCAAAACCTTCGAAGATGCGCTGCTTACCCGCACCTTCGAGCCGGACGCGCCGCACTACACCCCGCGCATCTCGGGGCTGCTCGATCCCAACGGCGGGTATAAGCTCTCCATCCTGAAGGCGGAGGAAAACGACCCCCGCCGCGGCCTTCGGGCGTTTTACCAATACGACCGCGCGACCCCGGGGATAGCCCATCTCATCCACACCTATGCCGGAGACGGGGATCCTCTTCCCTCCTTTTGCGGGGAGCCGGTTGCGGTGGCAGTCATGGATGGGATCGACGCCTTCGCAGAGTCGATTTGGAACGCGCTGAACCCTGCATTTCGGGTGTCGCTTTTCCTGCGCTTCATCGGTCAAGACGGCACGAAGGAAACGCGAATCATCAACGCCAACAGCTGACGCGACGCCCACCGCGCTGCCTCCAAATCTCCGAAAAGGAGTGGCAATTTCGCGGATTTCAATACATGTCAAGAAATGATGAAGGCTACACAGCGCATGTTTCAAACGTTTTTACAGAGAGGAGTCAAACATGGCCAGGGAACTTTCGCTCAAATACGGCTGCAACCCGAACCAAAAACCCGCCCGGGTCTTTGTGGAGCGGGGTGAATTACCCATTGTGGTTGAAAACGGCAACCCGGGGTACATCAATCTGCTGGACGCTTTGAACGGCTATCAGCTCGTTAAAGAGCTGAAGGACGCCCTGGGCTTGCCGGCAGCGGCTTCCTTCAAGCATGTCAGTCCTGCGGGGGCTGCCGTCGCCGTGCCCATGGACGAGGTGGAAAAGCGCGTCTGCCGGGTGGAGGAGCTGGAGCTTTCCCCCCTGGCCACGGCGTACGCCCGGGCAAGGGGGGCGGACAGGATGTCCTCCTTTGGCGACTTCATCGCCCTTTCGGAGGTGTGCGACGTTTCCACTGCCCAACTGATCGCCCGGGAGGTGAGCGACGGCGTCATCGCCCCGGGCTACGAGCCGGAGGCGCTGAACATCCTCAAAGCAAAGCGCAAGGGCGGCTACAACGTCCTCACCATCGATGCGGACTATGTGCCGGACGCTATCGAGCGAAAACAGGTTTACGGCATCACCTTCGAACAGCGCAGGAACGACCTTGTCATCGATGAAACCCTGCTGCAAAACGTGGTCACCCAGGAAAAATCCATTCCGGATTTCGCCAAGCGGGACCTGATCGTCGCGCTGATCGCCCTGAAATATACCCAGTCCAACTCCGTGTGTTACGCGGAAAACGGCCAGACCATCGGCGTGGGCGCCGGCCAGCAGAGCCGCATCCACTGCACCCGCTTGGCGGGGAACAAGGCGGATATTTTCCACCTGCGGAGCCACGAAAAGGCGCTGAACCTGCCCTTTTTGGAGGGAATTTCCAGGCCGGGACGGGACAACGCGACGGACGTTTACCTCTCCGACGAGTGCGACGACGTCTTAGCGGAAGGCGCCTGGCAGCGGCTGTTCACCAGCAAGCCCGAACGCCTGACAGCGGAGGAAAAGCGTGCCTGGCTGGCCCGTTTTGATCGCGCTTCTTTGGCGAGCGATGCTTTCTTCCCCTTTGGGGACAACATCGAGCGCGCGAGAAAGAGCGGGGTGGCCTTCATCGCCCAGCCCGGCGGCTCCATCCGGGACGACCAGGTGATCCAAACCTGCGACAGGTACGGCATCGCCATGGCGTTCACCGGGACCCGCCTGTTCCACCACTGATTCCAAAGGAGCGCAGCATGAAACTTCTTGTCGTCGGCGGCGGAGGCCGTGAGCATGCCATCGTCAAATACCTGAAGAAGAACCCAAAAGTGGAAAAGATCTTCTGCCTGCCGGGCAACGGCGGGATCGCAGCGGATGCCGAATGTGTGGACATCGGCGCGAAGGACATCCCGGCGATCGTGGACTTTGCCGTAAAGAACCGCGTCGATTTCGCCGTCGTCGCGCCGGACGACCCGCTGGTCCTGGGTGCGGTGGACGAGCTGACCAAAGCGAACATCCCCTGCTTCGGCCCGAACAGGCGCGCCGCGATGATCGAGGGCAGCAAGGTCTTCGCCAAGCAACTGATGAAACAATACGGCATCCCCACCGCGGATTTCCAGGTGTTCGACGACGCGGAGAAAGCCGTGGAATACCTGAAAACCTGCGAGTACCCCACCGTCATCAAGGCGGACGGCCTCGCTTTGGGCAAGGGCGTGATCATCCCGGAAAGCTTTGAAGAAGCGAAAGCGGCGATCCAAACCATCATGGTGGACAAGGCCTTCGGCAAAAGCGGGGAACGCGTCGTCATCGAGCAATGCCTCACCGGGCCGGAGGTGACCGTCCTCGCCTTTACGGATGGCAAAACCGTGGTGCCCATGGTTTCCTCGATGGACCACAAACGAATCGGCGACGGGGACCAGGGGCCGAACACCGGCGGGATGGGTACCGTCGCGCCCAATCCCCATTACACGGAAGCAGTCGCAAAAGAATGCATGGCGCGCATCTTCCTTCCCACCATTGACGCGATGAACCGGGAGGGAAGGCCCTTTAAGGGCTGCCTGTACTTCGGTTTGATGCTGACAAGGGACGGACCGATGGTGATCGAATACAATTGCCGTTTCGGCGATCCGGAAACCCAGGTGGTGCTTCCCCTGCTGGAAACCGATCTGCTTTCCGCCATGCTGGCCACAGCCAACGGAACGCTGGCCCAAACCCCCGTCCGATTCAGAAGGGGCGCATCCTGCTGCGTGGTGATGGCCTCGAAGGGTTACCCCAAGGCGTACGAAAAAGGAAAGAAGATCGACTTCAACGGCGCAAACGAGCTGCCGGATGTGGAAATCTTCCACGCCGGGACCGCCTTAAAGGGCGGGGAGCTCATCACCAGCGGCGGCAGGGTGCTGGGCGTCACCGCCATTGGAGAAAACCTTGCAACAGCCATCGATAAGGCGTACGCCGCCACCGAAAAGATCTGCTTTGACGGTGCGTATTACAGAAGGGATATCGGGGAAAAAGCCCTGAAAGCAAACCAGACGGTCTGACGAGAGGGAACATGGTATACAGAGTTTTGATTGAAAAAAAGCGGCCCTTCGCGGTGGAGGCCAAAGCGCTGGAAAGCGACCTTCAGGCGACCCTGGGACTGCCCGTCGAAAGGTTGCGCATCCTCAACCGGTACGACGTACAGGGCATCGACGAAGATCTTTTTGAAACCTGCAAAAAGACGGTCTTTTCCGAGCCTCAGCTGGACGATGTGGTCGAAGAACTGGACGAAACCGCCTTTGTCTTTGCCGTGGAATACCTTCCCGGCCAGTTCGACCAGCGGGCGGATTCCGCGGCCCAGTGCATCCAGCTGATCTCCCGGGGGGAGCGCCCCATCGTGCGGACGGCGAAGGTGTTCGTCATTGATGGCGATCTGACGGAAGCGGACATCGAAAAGATCAAGTACCATGTGATCAACCCGGTGGAAAGCCGGGAAGCGCCCCTGGAAAAACCCGCCAGGCTGGACGTTTCTGCGGATGAGCCGGGGGATATTCCCACCGTCGACGGGTTTATCGGCCTTTCAGACGACGAGGCCGAAGCGTTTGCTGCGTCTTTTGGACTCGCTATGGACGGCAACGACGTGCTGGTCTGCCGGGACTACTTTCAGTCGGAAGGTCGCAACCCGACCATGACCGAGCTGAAAGTGATCGACACCTACTGGTCCGACCACTGCCGCCACACCACCTTCCACACGGAAATCACCGACGCCGCCTTCGAGGACGCCCGCGCCCAGGCCGCCTTTACGCGGTATCTCGACATCAGGAAGGAGCTGGGCATCCAAAAGCCCGTCACCCTGATGGATTTGGCCACCATCGCGGCGAAGTATCACAAAATGACGGGCAGGCTGACGGGATTGGACGAATCGGAGGAAATCAACGCCTGCACCGTCAAAATCAAGGTCAGGGTGGACGAAAAGGAGGAAGACTACCTGCTTCTTTTCAAGAACGAGACCCACAACCACCCGACGGAGATCGAGCCCTTCGGCGGCGCGGCAACCTGCATCGGCGGCGCGATCCGCGACCCCCTTTCCGGCAGGGGATACGTCTATCAGGCCATGCGCATCTCCGGCGGCGGGGACCCCACCCGGCCGTTTTCCGAAACCCTGCCCAACAAGCTGCCCCAAAAGAAGCTGCTCACCACCGCCGCGGCGGGCTATTCTTCCTACGGGAACCAGGTGGGCGTTGCCACCGGGCTGGTGGACGAGGTCTACCACCCCGGATACGTCGCGAAGCACATGGAGCTGGGGGCGGTGATTGCCGCGGCCCCTGCTGCTCATGTCCGCAGGGAGGCTCCGGCTCCCGGCGATGCCGTAGTGCTCATCGGCGGCCGCACCGGCAGGGACGGCTGCGGCGGCGCGACCGGCTCCTCCAAATCCCACGGAGCGAAATCCCTTACCGAATGCGGCGCAGAAGTGCAAAAGGGCAATGCGCCGGAGGAACGAAAGCTCCAGCGGCTGTTTCGCAATCCCAAAGCCGCGGCGATGATCAAGCGCTGCAACGATTTCGGCGCCGGGGGCGTTTCCGTGGCCATCGGCGAGCTGGCGGAGGGCCTTTTGATCGACCTGGACCTCATTAAGAAAAAGTACGACGGTCTGGACGGCACCGAGCTGGCCATCAGCGAATCCCAGGAGCGCATGGCCGTCGTGCTGGATCCGGTGGACGTGGACGCATTCCTCGCCCTGGCAGAGGGGGAAAACCTGGAGGCCACCGTCGTCGCAAGGGTGACGGAAGAACCCCGCCTGATGATGCGCTGGCGCGGCAGGACCATCGTGGACATCAGCCGGGCATTCTTAAACACGAACGGTGCAAAAAAGCGGGCAAAAGCCCTGGTGTCCGCGCCGAAACAGGCGCAGGAAACACCCTTTGACGGCAACCTGAAAACCAGCCTCAAAGCCCTGGTTTCCGATCTGAACGTGTGCGATAAGCGCGGCCTTTCCCAACGGTTCGACTCCACCATCGGCGCGGGCACGGTGCTGATGCCCTTCGGCGGCAGGTTTCAGATGACGCCGATTCAGGCGATGGTGGTGAAAATCCCGGTCCCCAACGGCGAGACGGAGGACTGCTCGGTCATGAGCTGGGCCTTTGACCCGCATCTGACCCTTGCGGACCCGTTTTTTGGGGCGTATGCCGCGGTTGTTGAATCCGTTGCGAAACTCGTTGCCACGGGCGGGGATTACAGGACGGCTTACCTGACGTTTCAGGAGTATTTCGAGCGGCTCAGGGACGATCCCAGGCGCTGGGGCAAACCCCTGGCCGCCCTGCTCGGCGCGTTGACTGCCCAGCTGGAACTCGGCCTTTCGGCAATCGGCGGCAAGGATTCCATGAGCGGTTCGTATATCGACATGGACGTTCCTCCCACCCTCGTTTCCTTCGCCGTTTCGATGGCGGACGCGAAGGACGTGATTTCCCCCGAGTTCAAGGCAGCGGGGCACGACGTCGTGCTGCTAGTGCCGGGTGAGGACGGGATGCTGCCCCTGTTTGACCGGGTGACCGAGTTGATCCGGACCAAAACTGCCCTGTCCGCCTGGGCCATCACCCGCGGCGGGATCGCCGAGGGGCTGTTTAAGATGGCCCTGGGCAACCGCATCGGCCTTGCCTTCGACCCGGACTTTGCCATCAGGGACGCCATTTCCCGCATTCTGGGCGGCTTCATTTTAGAGCTTGCGGAAGGCGCACGGGCAGCGGGGGCGCGGCGCATCGGCCGCACGATTGCGGAATACCGCTTCGTTTGCCCGGAGGAAAGCGTCGACCTTGCCGAGTTGGAAGCAGCCTATTCGGGCAGGCTGGAAGGGGTTTACCCCACCAACGCCGAACCCGGTGACGGGCAGGCGGTGCCCTTTTCCTACTGCGTGGACTCCTGGCCAAAACCCGGCGCAACAATTGCAAAACCCAGGGTGCTCATCCCCGTTTTCCCGGGTACGAACTGCGAATACGACACGGCAAACGCCTTTGAAAAGGCGGGGGCGAAGGTGGAAATCTTCGTGGTGAGCAACCTGAGTGCGCTGGGCGTGGAACAGAGCGTGGCCGCCTTTTCTGAGCTTTTAAAAAACAGCCAGATCCTCTTTTTGCCCGGCGGTTTTTCCGGTGGAGACGAGCCGGAGGGTTCCGGCAAGTTCATCACGGCGTTTTTGCGCAACCCCCTCATCGCAGAGGAGGTGGACAACCTGCTCAGCAGGCGGGACGGCCTGATCGGCGGCATCTGCAACGGCTTCCAGGCGCTGATCAAACTCGGCCTTGTGCCGTACGGCAGAATCGTCGCGCCGGACGAAAACAGCCCGACGCTGACCTTCAACACCATCGGCCGCCACCAGTCGAAGCTGGTTTACACCCGGGTCGCCTCGAACAAATCCCCCTGGCTGATGCACAGCCGGGTGGGGGACGTTCACCTCGTGCCCATTTCCCACGGGGAAGGCCGGTTCATCGCGTCGAAGGCGATGGTGGAGGAACTGGCGCGAAACGGCCAGATCGCCACCCAGTACGCCGACGAGGCAGGCAATGTTTCCATGGATGGTTCCGTCAACCCGAACGGGTCCGCCTGGGGAATCGAGGGAATCACCTCTTTGGACGGCAGGGTGTTTGGAAAGATGGGTCACAGCGAGCGCGTGGGCAAAAATCTTTACAAAAACGTGCCCGGAAATACCGAAAACGGCATGTTCCGGGGCGCGGTGGATTATTTTCAGTGAGGGCAATATGAGCAAAGACCGTTACGAATCCCCCCTTTCCTCCCGCTATGCGTCAAAGGAGATGCAAATCCTGTTTTCCGCCCAGCACAAGTTTTCCACCTGGCGAAAGCTGTGGGTGATTCTTGCGCAAAGCGAGATGGAGCTGGGCCTTCCCATCACCAGAGAACAGGTGGAAGAATTGGCCGCCCATACGGAGGACATCGACTTTGAGCGTGCCGCCGAGTACGAGCGCAAGCTCCGGCACGACGTGATGGCCCATGTCCACGCCTATGGCGACGTTTGCCCCAAAGCCCGGCCCATCATCCACCTGGGGGCGACCTCCTGCTATGTGGGGGACAATGCGGACATCCTAATCCTTCGGGACGCGATGAAGCTGATTCGGAAAAAAGTCGCGGCGGTGGCGCGCAGCCTTTGCGCCTTCGCCCTTTCGTACGCGAATGTTCCCACGCTGGCATTCACCCATTTTCAGCCTGCCCAGCCGACCACTGTGGGCAAACGGGCTGCCCTGTGGGTGAACGACCTGCTGTTTGACCTGGAGAAGCTGGACTTTGTGCTTTCCACCCTGAAGCCTTTGGGCAGCAAGGGGACCACCGGCACCCAGGCGAGCTTTCTGGAGCTGTTTGAAGGGGATTACGAAAAGGTCAAAAAGCTGGATCAGCTGGTCACCCAAAGGATGGGGTTCGAAACAAGCGTCGCCGTTTCCGGCCAGACGTATTCCCGAAAAATCGATTCCAGGGCGCTGAACGCGCTTTCCCAGATCGCCCAGAGCGCGGCGAAGTTCAGCAACGACATCCGGCTCCTTGCCCACCTGAAGGAGGTAGAGGAACCCTTCGAAAAGGATCAGATCGGTTCCTCGGCGATGGCGTACAAGCGAAATCCCATGCGCAGCGAGCGCATGGCGGGTCTTGCCCGCTACGTGATGACCGACGCCCAGAACGCCGCCTTCACGGCTGCCGCCCAGTGGTTTGAACGGACGCTGGATGACTCCGCGAACAGAAGGATCGCCGTGGCGGAGGCGTTTTTGGCGACGGACGCGGTGCTTTCCCTGTATCAGAATGTCGCCTCCGGGTTGGTGGTCTACGAAAAGGTGATCAGGGCCCATCTGGAGGCGGAGCTGCCCTTTATGGTGACGGAAAACATCCTGATGGCCGCTGTCAAGGCAGGCGGGGACAGGCAGGAGCTCCACGAACGCATCCGGCGTCACAGCGTGGAGGCCGCCCGGATGGTCAAGGAAGAGGGCAGGCCCAACGACCTGGTGCAGCGCATCGCAAAGGACGAGGCCTTCGGCTTGACCGAAGAGGAGATTCAAAACAGCTTAAAGCCGGAAAACTTCATCGGCTGCGCGGCGATGCAAACGGTGGATTTTATCAATGGCATCGCGCTGCCCATGCTGGAAAAATACGAATTACCTGAAAAAGAGACAACGATCCATATTTGACGCAACTGCGCAAAGTAAAAGAACGGCCCAAACAGGCCGTTCTTTTTGCTGTGTTTTTATACCTCCGTCGCCAGGGAAAGCACGACCTCCTTGGTGTGCACAAGGTCGGTGATGGAGATCTGCTCCGAAACGCCGTGCACACTGGTCATGCCGGTGCCAATGTTGACGGCGGCGATGCCGTTGGCGTTCAGCCAGCTGGCGTCCGATCCGCCGAAGGTGCGCTCCACCCGCGTTGGGATGCCCAGCCGCTCGTAGATTTTGATAAGGCACTGGATGATTTCGCTGTCCTCGGGGACGAAGAGCACGTCTGAATGGCGCTGCTGCGCCATGGTGAAGGAGGCGCCATATTTGTCGCAGGCGTCGGACAGGGCGCGCTCGATGAACAGGATGTGTTCCTGCAGGGTTTCTTCCTCAAAGGAGCGAATATCCATCTGGAAGGTCGCCTTTTCCGGGACGATGTTGTACTTCCCTGGCGCCAAAAGGTTCGCCACGTTGATGGTGGAGTTTTCGTCCACATTGCCGCAGGGGATCGCCGCGATGGCGTCCGCCGCCACCTTGATGGCGTGAATGCCGCTTTTGGGGTCCACTGCCGCATGGGCTGCCTTACCCTTGATGCACACATCCACCACCACCATGGCAGGGGCGCGGTTTACGATGCAGCCCGCCAGGGAACTGTCCAGCACCACCGCTTCCTTGGCGCTGATTTTGGAATAATCGGCGTGCTTGGAGCCGAGCAGCCCCACCTCCTCGCAGATGGTGAACAGCACCTCGATGGGGCGGTGGGGAAGGTTGTTTTCCACGATCACCTGCAGCGCTTCCATCACGGCGGCGACGCCGGACTTGTCGTCCGCGCCCAGGATGGTATTCCCGGAGGAACGGATGATTCCGTCCTCCACGATGGGACGGATGCCCTTACCAAGGGCGACGGTGTCCAAATGGGCGCAAAAGAGCAACGGCTCGCCGGTGCCGGGGAGCTTCGCGATGATGTTGTATCCGTCCGAACCGCAGGGCGGCCCCACGGGATCGATGATCACTTCCAGCCCGAGGGCTTTTAACTCGTCCTCGATGAGCCTGCAGAAGGGGAGTTCGCAGCGGGATTCGCTGTCGCAGGAAACGTATCGGATAAATCGTTCCACAAGTCGGTCTTGGGTCATTTTTTCCTCCGTGTCGTATTTTTTGCAATAGCACGCAACCCCGGCGGATGGCGAGCCGCGCTCTGCCGGGGGTTAGTCGCTCTTTCGATTCGGGTTTTTGGGGAACCAACCCTTTTCCACCCGCTTGGCCTGCTCCTTCAGTTCCCCGATGCTCCACAGGCTGCTGCACCCGATGACGCCCAGCAGGCTGGACAGCACCGTATTCGCGACGAACAGGGAACAAGCCAAAAGCGCCAGCCCGAAAACCAGAAACACCGGCCAGATCTTCGTGGAAAAGTAATATTCGCATTTGATGACGATGGGATGAAACACCCCGATGGCGAGAAAAGAGCAGGCGGCGATGACAATACCCGTATAATTCATTCGTTCGATTCTCTTTCGTAAAATGGGCGAAAATGTTCCCTCAAAGGGCACACGTTCCCAACCCTTGGGTTAGCGCCCAAAAAGCTTGGGCTTGATGCGCTGCACATAGTAATCCACAAAAAGCCCGAAAAAAAAGTCCACGGCAAGAAAGGCGATCTGCAAAGCGACGATCGCAACAGCCCAGAGAAGGGGCGTCATTTCCAAAGGGAACAGTTCCGCCGGGCCGATGCCGAACACCCTGGCCAGCAAAAATCCCCACACGAGGACCCCCGCATTGAAGCAGAGCAGGAGCAGCAGCGTTCGAAAAACGCGGCTCAGGCGGGAAAACGCGTCGCGCAAGCATGCGTACCAGCCCAAAAAGCAGGCGTAGGGCAATACGGCGATCTTATTCGGCAAAAGGAGCAGAGCAACGCCTAAGGCCGCAGCGGAACAAAGGGCGGCCAGCCCCCGATGGCCTTCGACGGTGGCGATGGCGGGGAGGAAGGCAGCGATAAAGTAAAAGCCCAGCCTTCCGGCGGGCAGATAGGCGGCAGCAATCAGACATACGACGCCCAGCGCGGTCAGTATGCCGCCGAAGGCCGCCCGTTGCGCAGGAGATGTGATCTTCATGCCATGCCCTCAACAGCAGCGGATAAAATCGCCGCCCATCATTTCACAGCAGCAGTCCAGGCACCAAAGGGTCTGGCAGACCTGGCACATATCCATCCCGCCCCTCCGCTGCATGCCATAGGAGTGATAGGAGCGGACCAGGGCCTCGTAGGCGTTGCGGTACTCGACGTTGCTTGGATCCATGCTGGCGGCGCGGCCCAGGGAATCCCGGGCAGCGTCATAAGCGCCCCGGCGCATTTTGATGATGCCGTTCAAATAGAACCATTCGGCGTTTTGCAGGGGGATGCTCCGAAGCACAGCCTCCGCAGCGTTGACGTTGTTCGCCGAAAGGAGCTGGCGCACCCGGGCGAACTCCACAGCGTAGTCGCCGGAATAACCGCTGGTCGAGCCGGAAGAGCGTGCGCCCCCGGAGGAGCCTGCAGACTGGTAGCGGGTATCCCGCCTCATCAATACATCATATGCTTCGTTGATCTCTTTAAGCTTTTCTGCGGCGAGATCGGAAAGCGGATTGTTGACATACTGGTCGGGGTGATATTTTTTCACAAGGTCCCGGTACGCTCTGCGGATCTCGTCTTCGCTGGCGCCTTCACGCAATCCCAAAATTTTGTATGCTTCGCTGGGGCTCATGTTTCCTCCTGTATGTCTGCACTGGGGCAGACAGCTTCCTTGACTGTCATTGTACCACGTTCTTCATCCGTTGAACATTGCGCGCAAGTATATTTTGCGAGCAGTTTCCGCGATCGCTCCGCTGCGCCTTCGACCAGGGTGTTTTCTACGATGGGGGTTAAGGGGCCTTCCGGCAAAAAGGGCAGCGCGGTGGAAGCTTCGTACAGCGAATGAAGCAGATTGAACTCGACGCGCTCCTTTTCCAGCTTCGCCGCCGCAGCGGAGCCGAAGCGCCGCAGCAGGACGTTGTAATTTCCCCGCTTTTCGTCCTGGTCCAAATCGTCCCAGGCATCCAGAAGATAGACCCACCGCCCGATGTTCTTGCCCATCCAAGCCAAAGGCTCCCTGGCGCTTTGCGCCGCGGGTATGCCGGTAAAAACCGCTTCCATCACGTCTCCAAAGGCCAGTGCCGGCTCATCGATGCTGTCGCACCCTTCCCCTTCGAGGGAAGAAAGTTTTTCCATTCCCGCCTCAATTGCGGGAAGGATGGAAGATAGCCGGTTCGCCGCCCGCCGGTACGCCTTCCTTAAGGCAAGGGCGCCCAGCGCGCCGCGCAACGGGTGATCGTCCTTTTTGTCGTCCTCGCACTTCTTTCTTGCCAGGAGGACGTTGACATCCGCCGCATAGTCCGCCCATTCGCCCTTCGTGACGTGGATGCGCTTATACGGCTTGAAGGGGCAGCGGGAGCATTCGACCCGGTCGTTGCTCGCCATGTTCGCCCCGAGAAGGGACAAAAAGGCGGCGTCATAGGTCAAAGACGCGCAGGAAATCAGCGTGCAGCGCTTTCGCAACGAAAAACAGACGCCGCAGTAGTGCGCGCGGTAAACTTCGTATTCCCTTACCTTCAATTCGCCCTTCTGTGGCGTCAGGTAACCGAACATAATAGTAAAATCCTCCGCATTCCGATACATTGTACTAAATGCCATATGCAATCGCAAGAAAAAGCGGCCCAATACCGCGTTTTGCGTCATTGGTACCGCTTTTTTCCGCGCGTCAGTCAAAGATGCGCCAGGCGCAGATGAAGTTCCGTTTCCACCAGTTGGACTGGAAGCTCCTTTGCACGACTTTGCCGTTGCTGGAGGAAGCGTCGATGATCTGGGTTTTGCTGATGGCGATGGCCACATGCCCCTTGACGACGATGATGTCCCCCGCGCGGATGTCCTCAAACCGGGTGATCTTGGTGTACTTGCCGATGCTGCGCCAGCCGTAGGAGGTCAGATAACTCTGCTTGACGCCGACCTGGTTCAAACACCAGTAAACGAAGCCGGAGCAGTCGAACTTGTTGGGGCCCTTGCCGCCGGTCACATACCTCGTGCCCAGCTTGGACTTTGCCACCTCGATGAGCTTCTGCACGCCGGAGGAGGTGCTGCCCGAACCCGAGGACCCGCCGGAAGAACTGCCGCCGCTGCCGCTGCTGCTGGTCACCGGGCGGCTCGCCTTGACGACGTTATCCCCCGTTAGGGCGTTCATCGTCCTTTTACCGACGTCGCCGTCCACGCTCAGGCGATTGTTCTTCTGGAACTGTTTGACGGCGGCCTCGGTGATCTCGCCGAAATAGCCGGTCACATGGCTCTTCTTTAAGTAGTTATACTCGTAGAGCAGATTCTGCACCCGGGTGACGGCCGCACCGCTGTCTCCCAGGGAGATGGCGTTCGGCCGCGCAGAGGAGGAGTCCAGGGCTTTCCGGGTGGAGGGGCCGAGGTAACCGTCCACCACCAGGTTGTTCCTGCTTTGGAACTGGCGGATGGCGGCCAGGGTGTCCTTGCCGTACTTGCCGTCCGGCTCGGTGGTCAAATAGCCGAGGTTTTTCAGCTTCGTTTGATATTTTTTGACGACCTCGCTCTCCTCGCCATAGGAGTAATAGTTGGGCGTTACCGAATCGGAATAGAGCAGGTTGAAGGTTTCCGCCCCCACCTTGCCGTCCACCCGGATCCTGTTCAGCTCCTGAAGTTTTTTGACGGCTTCCTCCGTCAAATCTCCGAAATAGCCGGTGATCTGGCCGGAGGAGGCGAGGTAGCCCAGCTCATAAAGGCGCAGTTGCACTTCCTTGACGTCCTCTCCGGAAGTGCCGTTCATCAGGGCGTATTTCTGGGCGCCATCCGCCATGATCGCGTCCCAGGTGAGCTGGCCCACGATGCCGTCCTGGTCCAGTTCGTGCTGGCGCTGGAAGCGGAGGACGGCGGTTTTCGTCATGGAGCCGAAGTATTCCGTCGTTTCGTCAGAATCCATATAGCCCAGCTCCATCAGCCTTGCCTGCAGGTCGGAGACCCGTGGGTCCGTCATGCCATACTTGAGCTTCAGCTCGGGCTCGGGGGTGGGCGTGGGAGGAAGCGTCGGCGACGGCGTGGGGGAAAGGATCGGCGAAGGCGCGGGTTCTTCCTGCTGATCCGGAGAAGGCGAGGGGAGGGGGAACAGACCGTCGCCCTCCGCCAAAGACGGCGCAGGGGTAAACGGGTCGTCCGCCCCGCCGGGGATGGGGGTTTCGGAAATGGCGTTTGCGGAAACGTCGGCGCCCACCGCCCCCGCGCCGGGGGCAACCAGGATGACGACCAACATGACAACCGCCAGAGAAACCGCGCAGCAGGCCCAAATCGCCCGGCTGTCTCCCTTTCGGATGCGGCGGGTCAATCGGCGGAACAGGCGCGCCGCATGTTTCATCGAAGCAAGCGTCAGTTCGCCAACAAGATGGAGAAAAGAGGCGATGCCGCCCAAAAATTTTTTCATAAAGAAACCTTTCGGAGCATATCTATATAGATGGTCCTCAGAAGTATAACTCACAAATATGACCAGAGTTTGAACTGATCAAAGAGAATCGTTGCAAACTTGGTGATCGATAAAAGTCAGGGCATGCCCCGGCGCACACAAAGGGGCGAAACAAAAGGGGTGCTTCTGTATACCACATACGCAAAAAAGCGGCCGAGCCGCTTTTTTTGATGCCAAATGAAATTGAGATTACTCGCCGACCTTCACAAGCTGCTTGCCGCCGTAGTAACCGCAAGCCTTGCAGATGCGATGAGCAAGCTTCATCTTGTGGCACTGCGGGCATTCGACGATGCCGGGGGCAGACAGTTTCCAGGTGTTCGCCCTGCGGGAGTCACGCCTTGCCTTGGAAGTTTTTCTCTTGGGAACCGCCATTTATTACACCTCCTCGTCATCATCGTTCAAAAGTGCGGACAGCGCAGCCAGCCTTGGGTCGGCCGAGAGAGCGCTTTCGCACGAACAATGCGGATTTATATTGAGGTTCTGCCCGCATCTGGGGCAAAAACCCCGGCAGGACGGGCCGCACAGCACCTGAGAAGGCAGGGCGAGCAGCAAGCCGTCGCGCACGAACAGGTTGAGGTCCAGCGCATCGTCCGAAAACAGGTAGGAATCGTCCTCCGGTGCGGGGGACTTGACGAAGCGCTCGCAAAGTCGTGTCTTGATGGGTACGGTAACGGGGGAAAGGCACCGCGAACACTCGGACAGCCACTTGGCTGTGACCACGGCGGTGACTTCGAAAATGCCCTCGCCGATGTTGACGGCACTGCCAGAAACGCTGACAGGCCCGGCAAAGGCGATCCCGGCTTCGGCAGGAGCGATGCTCGCAAACTCCGCGGATAAATCAAAGGGGATGGATTCACCGGGAGAGCCGGAAATGGACTTGACGTCCAACGTCATAAGGCACACCTCGCAATACGACCATTGGTTATTATATTAAGTGGGATAGGATTTGTCAATCAGAATTCTCGCCCCATCCGCAGACCGTTCAGCCTACAACCCAACCGGCAATAAAACAAAAGGCAGGTGAGGGGAATCAAACCCCTCAGCGAAAGCCGCGGCAAAGAAGGCAGCGGTTCCGGCAAAAACGCCCTTTGCCGAAAAGCCGGGTTTTTCGGGGATTGAAGGATGGCTGCAGAACTAGGTTAGGATAAAGCTGAAAACTCTATTCCACGCTGCTTCCAAAGAATACGCCGGCGCAAGCTTTGGGGCTTTTTGGATGCAAGCTCCAAAGCCTGCGCCGTTGGGCATGCCGAAGGTCCTTTTGCGGAGCTGGCTCAGTGGGTCAGCTCAAAGGTTTCGGTGGCGATGGTCAGTTCCTCGTCCGTCGGAACGATGAACACGCGGGTGGTGGAACCCGGCTTGGTGAGTTCGAGCTCGATGCCGCGCTGGAAATTGTCGTTCAGCTCGAAGTCAAAATTGATGCCCAGGTAATCCATGTCAGTCATGACCATCCTGCGGACGATCTCGTCGTTTTCGCCGATACCGCCGGTGAAGGCGATGGCGTCCACCCCGTTCATGACTGCGGCGTAAGCGCCGATGTACTTCTTGACCGAGTAAGAGAAGGTTTCCAAAGCGAGCAGGGCGCGCTTGTTCCCCTGCTCGGCGGCGGCGCCGAGGTCGCGGAAGTCGCTGGAGAAGCCCGAAATGCCGAGCACGCCGCATTTTTTGTTCAGATACTCGTCGACTTCTGCTGCGGACAGGCCCTTCCATTCCATCAGCTTGGTGACGATGGCGGGGTCGATGGAGCCGCAGCGGGTACCCATGATCAGGCCCTCAAGGGGGGTGAGGCCCATGGAAGTGTCCACGCATTTGCCGCGGTCCACGGCGGAGATGGAAGACCCGTTGCCCAGATGGCAGACGATGATGCGGCATTCTTCCGGACGTTTGCCGAGCAATTCGGCGGTGCGGCGGGAGACGTACCTGTGGCTGGTGCCGTGGAAGCCGTAGCGGCGGATCTTGTGTTTTTCGTAATCCTCATAGGGCAGGCCGTAAAGATACGCCTTGGGGGGCATGGTCTGGTGGAACGCCGTGTCAAATACGGTGACCATGGGGGTATTGGGCATGATCTTCATGCAGGCTTCAACGCACTTCTTCTGGGGGATGTTATGCAGCGGCCCCAGGGGGGCGAACTCCTCCAGCGCGTCCAACACGGCCTGGTTGGCCAAAACCGAACCGGAGAACTTGTCCCCTCCGTGCAGCACGCGGTGGCCCACAGCTTTGATCTCATCCATCGACCGGAGTACGCCGTACTCTTCGTGCACAAGGGTGTTCAGCACGAGCTTGATGCCCTCGTCATGGGAGGGAATGGGCCGTTCGGCTTCGATGTTGCCGCGGCTGCTCTTGTATTTAAACTGGGAACCCTCCTGACCGATGCGATCGACGATGCCCTTGGCGATGACGACCTTTTCGTCCATGTCAAACAGCTGGAACTTGATGGAAGAGCTGCCTGCGTTGATAACGAGTATGTTGTGCATGACTAATAATCCTTTCGTCTCAGTTCATTGCCTGCAAACAGGTGAGCGCTACGACCTGGACAATGTCCTCGGTGGAGCAGCCCCTGGAAAGATCGTTGATGGGCTTTGCGAATCCCTGGCAGATCGGGCCGATGGCCGCGGCCTTCGCCAGCCGCTGGACCAGCTTGTATCCGATGTTTCCGGACTGAAGGTCCGGGAAGACCAGGACATTTGCCTGGCCCGCCACCGGGCTGTCGGGGCTTTTGAGCCTGGCGACGGTTTCGACCAGCGCGGCGTCCGCCTGAAGCTCGCCGTCCACCAAAAGGTCGGGGGCCTGTTCCTTGACGAGGGCGGTGGCTTCGACGACCTTGTCCACCGCTTCGCCCTTGCCGCTGCCCTTGGTGGAGTAGGAGAGCATGGCCACCTTCGGATCGATGCCCACGACGCTCTTCGCCGTCTGGGCAGAGGCGATGGCGATGTCACAAAGCTGCTGGGCGTCCGGCTGGATGTTGATGGCGCAGTCCGCAAAGACGAACACGCCCTTTTCGCCGAATTCGCAGTCCGGAATCTCCATAACAAAGCAAGAGGACACCGTCTTCACGCCCGGAGAAGTCTTAACGATCTGAAGCCCCGGGCGCAGCGTGTCCGCCGTCGTGCAAAGAGCGCCAGCGACCAAACCGTCCGCAGCGCCCATCTTGACCATCATGGTGCCGTAATACATGGGATTCTTCATGGTTTCGACCGCTTTTTCTTCGGTCATACCCTTTGCCTTGCGCAGTTCATAGAACGCGTGTGCATACTCGGTGAAGTTCGGGGCAGATGCAGGATCAATCAGATCGATGCCCGAAATATTCACCCCTTCCTGTTCGGCTAGTTTCGTGATTTCGTCCGGATTGCCAAGAATGGTGATCTTGGCGATACCTTCGGCCTTGATCCTGGCCGCAGCGCGCACAACCCGGGGCTCCTTGCCCTCGGGGAGGACGATGTGCTTGTTTGCAGTCTTTGCGCGCTGTACGACGCTTTCTATGAACGACATGACAGATCTCCTTCGTAAGAAATTTCACATGAAATGCTAAAACTGCATTGACATTATAGTATATCGCACCCAACAAAGCAACAATTTGGGATCTTTTTGCCCCAAAAGAGACGCTTTCGCCTCCGTATTGCCAGATGGTACGCCCTGGAGTATACTTTCCCAAGATGCGATTGGAGGATGACATGTCCCTTTGCGGAATTATTGCCGAATACAACCCGCTGCATTCCGGCCACCGGTATCAAATCCAACAGGCAAGGGCGGTTTCGGGCTGCGAACGCATCGCCGTAGTCATGAGCGGCGCATTTGTCCAGCGCGGGGAAGTCGCAGCGTTTGACAAGTGGTCCCGGGCAAAATGGGCGCTGATGGCCGGAGCGGATGTGGTCTTCGAACTCCCCGCCGCGTATGCCCTGCAGGCTGCGCCGGGTTTTGCAGGGGGCGGGGTGCGCACCCTCGCCGCCACGGGGATGCTCGATGCCCTGTCCTTTGGCTGCGAGCACGGCGGGGAAGAAGAGCTCTTGGCCCTTTGCGACTGCTCTGAGCATCAAGGATATGATTCCCTTGTGAAGAAATATCTTTCCTTGGGGATGAGCTACGCTGCGGCGGAGCAGGGGGCTTTGTCCGCCCTGCGGCCGGATTTGGCGCACCTTGTGAAAAAGCCGAATTTCATGCTGGGGCTTTCCTATGCCCGGGCGATCAGGGCGTTTGCCCCCCATGTGCAGTTGGCGACGGTGCGGCGAAAAGGCGCAAATTACAACGATCCCGGCCTTTTCGGCCGGCTTTCCAGCGCAACGGCGTTTCGAAGGGCGCTGCGGTCCGAGAAACCGGAAGAACGGGAAGCAGCGCTTCGCGCCCTTCCTTCGTTTGTTGCAGAAGATGCAAAAAAGCTGCACTGCGGCGGCATGGACGAGCTGGAACAGGCGCTGCTTTATTCCCTGCGAACGAAATCCCCCGAAGAGCTGGCGCGTTTTGCCGGGGTGGATGAGGGGATCGAATACCCGCTCGTTCGCGCCGGCGGAATGACAACCATGCAGGAAGCGCTGTTTTGCGTCAAGAGCAAGCGCTATACCCTGGCAAGGCTCAGAAGGATGTTTTGCGCTATTTTGCTGGGCATCACCAAAGATATGCAAAAGCGCGCCAACGAAGGGCCGAAGTATTTGCGGGTGCTGGGCGTCAAAAAGGACGCCAAAGGCCTGTTGGGGGAGATCGCAAAGAACGCCCAGGTTCCCCTGATCGTGAAAAAGGCGGATGCGGAACAGTTGCGCGAGGAGGACCGGTGGATGTACGAACTGGACGTTTTCGCGTCGGACATCGCCGCCCTGAGTTGGCGATGCAGGGCGGGCAGGGACTTCACCGAGCCGCTGATTACGGTCTAGTTTTTTACTTGCGAAGAACGCCCCGCCGGATCCGGCGGGGCGCTGCGCTTTTTTCTTTTATTTCGTCATGCTGACTGCCCTTTGGCCGCCGCCCAACGCACGCTGGAGGATGTCGTACAACACCGAGGACGATGCGCCGGAGGAAGCGGAGGAGGATGACTTGTTTTTGGGAGAAGACCCCGCGCCCTGCTTGGCAGCCTTCAGGTCGAATCTCTGGGCGATGGCGTTATCGAACAGGTTCTGCAAGATGCCCGTTTGGGTTTTGTACTGGGAGCTTTCGGTGTCGAAGGCGTCCTTTGCCGCCTTCTGCTCCGCTGCCGCCTGGGCAATGGTCAACTCCGCCAGCCATTTGGCGAGCTCCGCATCCCTGGTGTACCCCGCTTCGACGATTTTCTGGGCGATGGCGTCCTTCGCCGCCTGCTCCTGCCTGTCCGCCTCCGAAAGGGTTGCCCGCAAGGATACGTCCTGCCGGATCCTGCTGCTTTCCGATTCTCCGGACAGGGGCTGGGCATACAGATTTCCCGCAAGCCCCAGGGAGGCCAGGGCCTCGTTATTCCCGATGGCGCTGAGCCGGGAGTTGGCGTAAGCCTTTTTGCGGATTTGCTCGTATGCGCCGGAAAGGGCCTTTGCCCGGGCTTCCAGGTTGGTGACCTCCCGCGCGTAGGCGGAATTGAGCGCCTGGCGGTAGCTGTTCGCCGCCTGGGCGTACTGCATGCCGATGTCCGGCGGGCTGTAAACCGGGGCGGAAAGGCCGAGCAAGCCCTGCTCGAAGGCGTCGTAAGGGGAGGATGCGCCGCTGGACGGGGTATTGCTGGCCTTTGCTTCGGCGATGACCAGTGCATCCCCGGCGTAGATCTTGTTGGGGTTTTTGATGTTGTTTTGGGCGGATAGCGCTTCCACTGTGGTGTTGAACTTCTTGGCGATTTTGGACAGCGTATCCCCTTTTTGAATGGTGTACTGCATGGCTTCTCCTACTACTTAATATAGTTTTCCGTCGAAAAGGCGAGCTTTGCGCCGTAGATGCCAAAGCCCTCGTCCACCCTGCTGTTTTCGAACACCAGCTGGATGATGTTGAACCGCCGAATTTTGGCGTTGAAGGGTTTGACCTGGGGCATGTCCAGGGTGTTGAAATCCACCCGGGAAAAATCCATGTCCGAAAAGTCGAAAATATCCATGTTCGCGGAACACAAAAGTCCCTTGTGGGAGGATTCGGTGAGGTAGTACACCTCCACCCCCGAGCGGGTATAGGGCTTGATCATCACGCCGCAACCCCTTTTTTGCAGGGTCTTGCGCACCGTGAAATCCCCAAAACTCTCCGCCTTGATGGACCACCGGGCGACGATGGGGGCGCCATCGTCGTTGTAACGGGCGGTGGTGTTCACGTCCGTATTGAATTTCGCCAGCTTGCCGGTCTGGGTGCCGAAGTACAGTTCGTCATTTAAGGAGAGAAACACCCTCGCGGGAACATTGTCCCAGTAGTACCACTCGTACTCGAAGGATTCGGAACTCCCGCTTTTTTGCCGGCTGTCCGCCACATAGCACCTCCCATTCACGCATAGCACGTAATATCCGTTCCAGATGGCGCAAACGGCGGAAGAAAGCCCGCTTTCTGCGCAGAGCTTCGCATCCACCCGGCTGCTGCGCTTTTGAACGGCGCGCTGTTCCGTCACGCCGTCGGAGGTGACGGCGGAAACCCCGCTGGCCGAAAGGAAGAGGGGATCGTCCCGCAGCGAGGCGAAGGAGTAGGGGCTGACCGCGCCCACGCCCTTGGCCCCCTGTTTGACGGGAAACAGCACGGAGCCATCCTCGGCAAAGGCGGCGGTGCGCAAAAACAGCTCCGCGTCCTGTTCGTTTTCTTCCTTGACGACGATCAGCGCGTCCTTCTGTTTCAAATAGCCCATGATGGCGGAGGTGTCCGACCCGATTTTCGTGTACCCCAGATCGGGGAAGTAGGTCGGGTCGTCCAGCCCGCTGCGCCAGTCGATGTTTTTGAAGTCGGGGTTGCCGGAAAGGAAGACGCGGTTATCGTTGTTATAGCCGAAGAAGGCAAAAAGCGGCAGCGGTTGATTTTGTCTGCGTAACCGGGAACGGTCTTTGAAAAGGTGATGACCACGTTGTCCACCCCCGCGCCGTTTGGTGAAACCCCGGGCGCTGTTGTGAAGGTGACTTTGCCTTTTTCCCGGTCGACGGTAAATCCCGCGCCTTCTTCCATCAAACTGCCGTTGACGGTGGCGGTGGCGGGCGCATCGTCCAGCCCCGTCGTGTCCAACTGGTAAACCTTTTCGCCCTCTGTTCCCGCAAAGGAGTTTTTGCGCCAGGGGGTGAGGAGATTGACGTCCTCAAAGGCCGTCCCCTCCCCGGCAGGGGACATGGCGATGGTGGTGGTAGGCACGAAGGCGATGTCCGAAACGGGAAGCAGAGAAAGACCGTCCTCATTCTCGATCAACACCGAGTAGTTTCTGCCGTCCAGCAGAAACAGCCTGCCGGCGTGGACGAAGCCGGTGCTTTTTTCGTCCGCAAGGCCATCGGCGAGGCATTCCGGTTCTTTGCCTTCCACATAGCGGTAAAGCGCGTTCCCCGCGTGGACGAGGAAGTAGCCCGTCCCGCTTTTGAGCACCGCGTAATAAAGGCCGTTGATCCCTTCGGGAAATGTCGCGATGGTGCGCCAGCCCGGCCGCTTTTCGGGAAAGCCCGAAAGGTCGGAAATCAGGTTCAGCGCGGCGGGGGAGCGTCGGGGGTCCACCTGGGTGGGGTCGGTGGAAAAATCCACCCCCCGGAATTCGGCAAAGCTCTTCGTGTACCTGATGGGGTTTTTGATGGAACGGGGAGCGACGATGTTCGGCATTTTATTCCCCTCCGTAGGCGTCCTCGATGGGGACAAAGCGCGCCTTTGCCGCGTCCCGCAGGGCGCCGATGTACTTTGCCCTGTAATTTTCCGCCTGCACATTGTCCGCAATGTCCTGGAAGAACCAGCTCGCCAGGCCGTAGGGGAGGGCGATACGGGCGATGGCATCGTCGTAGTGCACCACATCCGTTTCGGCGGAAAGCACCGGCGCGGCGGGCAGGGGGGAAAGGCCTTTTTGCAGGCGGATCGAGTTCTCGATGGGCAAGGATTCCGCCAGAAGAAGGTTCAAAAACCCGAGGTAAAAGCCCTGCCCTGCGGCGTCCTGCCCCGGCTTTTCATAAAGGAAGGAGCAGGCGAGGGCGTAAATGTCCTTTGCTGTCATGGATCCTCCTTTTGAAATGGCCGCCCCGCCAAAAGGACGACGGGGCGGCGGAAAACGGGGTTAGGCAGAAACGTACTCGTCCACCGGGCTGTTGAACATGCCCTCCTTTTTCGCCACAGACTTGACGGTCACCCCGGCGGGGCAGTCGAAGGCGGCAATAAAGGCGGTCGCCGTGGTGGAGTAGCGGGGGTCCGAACCATCGGTGGTGAAGAACACCGTCGCCCCTTCGGTGCTGGTCATCAGGCTGACCTTGCCGGCATTTTTCGACGCTTCGGGCTTATCGCAGACGTAGTCGGCATCCACCACCGCATAAACGCCGCAGCACTTCGCGCCGAGGACAAAAGCATCGTAATTGTACCTGCCTTTCAAAAGATGGCCGGAAATGCCCGGCGGGTCCTGATAGATCTTGCCATCCCGCAGCTTTTGGGCGAGGATGACGGAATCCTTGTGGGCCACGAGGAAGTGTGCGCCTTCGGGGAAGTAGCGGGCGGGCATGCCCACGATCTTCAGCGTGCCGATGTTGCCCACATAGCCTTTTACGACGACATCCCGAACGATGCTGTCGCATCCGGAGAACTCGTCGGACAGGCGGATGTCCTTGATCAGCGCGTTGGGAACGTAGCACCAGCGGTCCTCGTCCGGAACGAAGGAATCGTTCAGGAATACCTCCGCATCCAGCAGCATGCCGACGATGGTGGACTTGTCCGGCGCGGCGGAAATGCCCACCACCTTGCCCGCGTCCTGAAACCAGCGGGAGAGGGCGTATTTGTCCACCGTGGGTACCACCTGTTCCGCGATCTGCTGCTGCATGACCTCTCCCGCGCGCTTCATCATCTGCTGCTCGGAGTTGTCGCCCTTATCGATGATGATGGAAAAGGCCTTGTCCTGGGTCATGGTCATCTCCTGCAGGGTGTCCTGCAGGTCCTGGGGGTTGCCGTAGCGACTGGTACCGCTTCGGGTGTAGTCCGTCAACGGCTGGGTGACGATGGAGGGCACGATCAAGGACTTCAGCCCGGAAAAGGACCAGGTCTTGTTGGTGTGTCCCTCGATGAAGGAATGGTGGGTGTAGAGCTTGGCAAGGGTGTCCGCGTATTTTTTGTGAAGGTGAATCGCCATTTCGTTTCTCCTCAATCAAATGGGTTGTTTTAGGCTTATTCGCCCAAGATACCGAGCAGGAAGGGGTCCTTTGGCGCCTCGTTTCCAAAGCTTTTTGCGGACCCTGTGGAGCGGGAGCGGTTTTTTGCGTTGTTTTCCGCCGTTTCGAGCAGGTCTGAAAGCCTTTGAATCTCCGATTGCGCCCGTTCAGCTCATAGCCGAGCATGGCTTCGAGGGGAGTCAATCCGCCGTCGATTCGTTCAAGGACTTCTTCGGGAAGATCTTCAGGGTCTTTCAGTTCCGGATATTTCGCCGCAAGGGTTTGCCAGGGCAGGGATTTTTGCGCCTCCTCCTGCGCTTGCTTCGCTTCCTCAAACTCCTTCAGCCGTCGCTCCGCGCCTAGGCGCGCGGCGTGAAGGAGAAGGTGTTCCGGAAGTTTTGGGTTGCTCTCCTTCAGGCGGGCGAGTTCCAGCTCCGTCTGAACCTTCAATTTGTTTTTCGAAAGGGCTTCCACAAATTCTGCGCGGCTCATTCCGAACATGGCGGAATAAAAGCCGATCAGCTCCTGTTCTGGGGCGCTTTTGTATTTGTTGATGGCATGCTCCGCGTTCATGTCTTTTGCGCCCAGCGGATGGCCTCCTTGAGGGGAAGCTCGATCTCCTTCCCCAGGAAGACCAGGCGCACGGTATTTGTTGCCCCTTCCTGCTCACCCGGCGGGGTGATGGCTTCGGAAGTGCCCGCTTCGTGGGTGTCCAAAACGGGTTCCGAAAGGCCATCCTCCGCCTTACTGCTATTGACATCCATGAACAGATTGGTGTCCTCCGTCATGTCGTGTCTCCTTTCATCATCTGCTGCTCCCGATGCTCCCGCAGGGCTTTGAGCAACCTTGGCTTGTCCTTGATGTAATGGTCGGGGATGCTGTTGAGGTACTCCTCGGCGTC
The DNA here is from genome assembly GCA_050945915.1 of Christensenellales bacterium. GTDB lineage: Bacteria > Bacillota > Clostridia > Christensenellales > CALWSW01 > CALNBC01. The sequence goes on along the minus strand of JBMNTV010000008.1, from coordinate 12,638 downwards.
CGTCAGGATCCCCTTGGCATAGAGGTTGTCCAGGGTATGCACCTGCATCAGCTCCGACCAGTAGGAGGCTTCGCCCACGTCGATGCGCACTTTCAGCGCCAGGGTATCCAGGGTGGAGAAGTCGAACTCCTCTGTAACGGAGTCCCCGTTTTCGTCGGTGTAAGCCACCTTGCGCTTGCCGTAACAGGCGCGCATCATGTCCGCGATGATCAGCGCGTAATCCTCGATGAACTGATAAAAATTCAACCGCTGCAGGTCCAGCGGCGCTGCGCTGGCCTTCTGCACCGCGATGATGGCGCTGGTGTTGACGGGGTTGACGTTGCCCAACGCCGCGTCCGAGGCGCCCATGAAATCCCTGGTCATGCTGACGGTGCGGTGGATGAGCTCCATCACCTGGGCGGACATGTCGCTGCCCCGGATGCCGCTGACGATGGTGTTTTCCGGGCTGCCGGCGACGGCGATGGCCTCGCCCACGCGATTGCTCCAGCGGTCGATCTTCGTCGCGTCGTAGATGATTTTCGGGAAGGCGTTCATCTCCACGCTGCGAATCGCCATGGCGAAGAGCTTGTTTACGGCGATCTGGTTGGGAATCAGCCCTTTGATCGCCCCCGCGCCATGGCAGGAGTTGCGGGAAGCTTCCCAGCACATCCAGGCGACGGGGTACAGCTTCAGCCCCGTGTCCCAGGCTTCTCGAAGGATCAGGTCCTTGACGGACTTTTGCGCCCAGACGGTGCCTTTTTGCTTCCAAAGGCGAAGAAGCACCGTCACAAGGCCGTCTCCGCCGAAGGGTTCGTCCAGTTCGGGCTCCATGGAAGGGCTGATGCGCTTTGCCTCGGAAGGCGAAACGCCGCAATTTTCCGCTTCGGCGCGGACCTCCTCGGCAGGCCTTCGCATGGAAAGGATGATGTAAGGCTGGGACTGAACGTCCTTCGTGTACGGGTTGCCGAAATGCACGCAGGTGTTTTCTGCGATTTCGATGGTCACATCGCCCTTGGCGGCCTGGCCGGTCTCCTGGTCCGGGTCGAACCAGAGGTAAAAGCAGGCGTCCCCGTCCACCGCTGCGTTGCGCAGGGCTTCCCGGTGTTTGGCGCGGGCTTTGGTCGCCTCAAGGGTCCTGCCCAGTTCGCAGGAGAGCAGGGAACAGGTCTTGTCCAAAGAGGGGTCCGGGACGTAGGGGGAAAAGCGGATGGCCACATCGTCGCTGACGATCATCGCGTTGAAGTAGGCCACTACGCGTTTGAGCATGTTCAGCGTGGGCTTGGGCAAATCTGGAGCGTTCACGCCCTTCCACTGATCGCCGACGTAAAAGTCCTCGCACTGGCGCACGGTTTCATAAAGCCCCAGCCGGGTTTTATAGGAAACACCCTTCCTGTATTCCGCCCAGACGGTTTTTGCGTCAAATGTCGTCATGCTGCTCCTTTCCGCAATAGCTCAACAGGTTGTTCCACTGGCGAAGCAGGTTTTCGCTGCGGCCGTCGGGACGTAGCTGCGCCTCGCCCTGTACCGGCGACTTTGCGCTCTTTGGCGACGGCGAAAAACCGCCGATCAGCGCGCCGATCAGGGCGATGGCACCGCCCAGGATGGCTCCGATCAAATACTCCATTTCATCCTCCTTTGTGGTGAGCTGAATAACTTGTGGCTTTTGGTTTGCTGTGGGTTCCTGCCGCACATGTTGCGGCAATTGAGGGGCAGCGGCGGGAGTTTTTCTGAATCGTCACGCGCCGTAATCCAAAAATTGGCCGATCTGTTTCTCGTAATCCCCTTCCCACCGGAGGTTTTGCGGTCTTGCGGGCAGCGGCCTTCCGGCACAGAAGGCGCGCAGGCTGTCCGGCAGATGGGTCAGCTCGTGGGGGGTGTCTGCCGCGTCGTTGGGGTCCTTGTCGAACAGCGGATGGCGGTCATCGTCCGCCAAAGCTCCCGTGTCGCGCCGGCGACAAACCGCAGGCGCGCAAAGGGTTTGATTTCGCCGGTGTGGGGGTCCCGCCTTCGCTGCACCTTCAGCCATTCCTTGACGTCCAGCCAGCCGCTGACGCGGGCATTGGAAGTCCGGGTGAGGGGAAGGCCCTTTTCGGCGAAGATGTCGGCGGTGGAGCGGCCGGTGTCCCGGTTCCTGCTGAACAGGTCGGGCGGGGCAAAGACGGCAAAGACCTTTTCTTCTCCGCAAGCGCGAAGGATCTCCTCCGCCGCTTCGGAAACGATCAGTCCGCTTTTGTAAAGCTCCCGGTACACCACCGCGTTGCCTTCGGCATCCACCGCGTACCACAGGGCGGCCAGGGCGTCCAGCCCATAGTCGATGGAGATGTAAATCCTGCAACAGCTTAGGTCGGGAGACCCGGTCAAATGCACCGAAGCGTCCAACTCTGGAAAAAAGGCACCTCCGGTGGCGCAGAAGGCTTCTTCCTCCGTCGCCGGGTACTCCTGGCGCACCGCCTCGCCCAGTGCCTTTTTGGTGTCCTGATACCACGCCCAGTCCCTTCTCGGGTCCGCGTTCCAGGGCAGGAACAGCTTCTTGAAGCCGATATCCCCGGTATAGATCTCCTCAAACAGCGTGCCCCTGGCAATGGTGGAAAGGCCGATCACCTGACCGCCCGTCGGCCGGTTGACCACCGGAAACGCGGCGGTCCAGATTTCCCGGGCGTACTGCTGAAAGGCCCATTCGTCCAGGATGATCAGGTTCGCGGTGAAGGAGCGCCCGGCGGAAGGGCCGGAGGCCATGGCCTTGAAGGTGGAACTGGGGGAGCCGGAAAGGGTGACCTCCAATGCGGTGGTTTTGAGCTGCTTTTTCCGCCTGCCCCTTTGGGTCGCCTTTCTTTGCGGGGCTTTCCCCACCAAATCCCCCATGTTGGCGAAGATCACGCTCATTCTGCGCACCAGCTCCTTTGCTTCGCCTTCGGTGCGGGAAAGGGCGATGACGGAATAGCCGTCCGTGTAGTACATGCGCATCGCCGCGTAGCAAAGGGCGAGCCAGGTCAGCCCCAGTTGCCGCGCTTTCAGCACCACCGTCAGCCGGTTCTCGCAAAAGACGGAAAGGGCTTTCTTCTGGGCTGGCCAGAGTGAAAAGGGCACGATGACGCCGGGGGCGTCCCTGTCCTCGATGCGGCAGAAGGTTTCGATGAAGAAGGCCGGGTCCTCTCTCCCTGCCCTGCGCAGTGCGAGTTCCCGGCGCAGCAGCATCAGCTCGCCTTCGTTGCTGTTCATTCGCCGCATAGACGTTTGATGCGCGCTTCCAGTTCCTCGTCCGTCAACAGCGAGGGATCCAGGGCTTTGCCATCCCCTTCATCCTTGATGGGGGCGTTTCGGGCAAGGGCAAACTTCGCACCGGAGGCGGCGTTTTTGTCAAAGAGCTTTTCTTCGGCAAAGGCCTCAACCCGCACCCGGGCGTTGGCGATCAGCCTACCGGCAGCGGTGTTTGCCCTCGTTGCAAGCAGCTCTTCCCGGGGCATCCCCAAAGCGGCGGCAAGCCCGGCCATGGTGGGCGGGTATTTTTCGCCCGCGTCCGGCTCCTCTGTTCGCTTGCCGCTTTTGCCGCTGGCGGAACGCGCGGCGGACTGGGAAAAATACCCCTCAATCCTTTCCGCGATGTCTTTGGCATCCATCAAGTGCGATCACCTCCGAAAAGTTCCAGGCAGCCCGGCATGGCGAGAAGCAGGTCCACGGCGTCCCGCTCCAGCCGCTTGACGCGATCCACCGAAAGGTTCATACGCAGGGCGATGCGCAAGAAGCTGCTGTTTCCCGAATACCGCATCCAGAGGATGGTTTGCAGCCTGGGCGGCAAAGCGGCGATCAGCTCCGTCATCCTTCTGCCGAAGGCGAACTCCGCGGCGCAGCGCCGCTGATAGAAGTCCATTGAGCCTTCGCAAAGCAGCGGAAGTTCCTTCGCCTGCTCGGAAAGCTCCTTGAACTCCCGGAGCTTTTGCGCTTTTTCGCGGCACATATCCCGCGCATGCCCCCAGCGCCAGAGCAAATTCCGGGCCTTTTCTCGCTGTTGCGCCGTGGTTTTAGAAATCATCGCCCACCCCCGAAAGAAACAGAGCAAAGAACTCGTGCCGCGCTGCGTCCTCGGCGCTGGTGGGCTCGCTCTGGGCGGCCAGGGGAAAAAGCCTTTTGCACAACGCGTCCACCCAGGTCCCGTTTTTCGCGAAGGGAAGCAGCCCGTCGTACAGCCGTTTCGCCTCTTTGGTCGTAATGTCCAAGAAGGCGCAGGTCACGCCGCCAAACTCCTCCTCTCCTTCGATTTCGTACATTCTGTCCTCCATGTACCCTCCTTTGTTGCTTATTTGCAACGGCAATCCTTTGATGTGTGTTGCATAAATGCTACAAGCAAGCATAGCGCGAACACATGATCTCGTCAACCGTTCTGCAACGGTCCAGAGAATGGTTGTTGCAAAAACGAAACGGAAGGGGTATGATGGATGCAGGAAAAGGGGTGAAAGATTGGACGACAACACAAGGGAAGTCATGGAGAGGATCCAAAAACGCCGGATCGAGCTGGGCATGAGCTATGGTGATCTCGCGAAAAAAACCGGGATCAACAAGGCGACGCTCCAGCGGTACGAATCCGGCTCCATCAGCAGCCTTCCGACGGGCAGACTGATCGACATTGCAAAAGCGCTGTTTGTCTCTCCCCAGTATTTGCTCACCGGCAAGGAAAGCGAGGGGGAAACCACGTTCAGGGAAAAGTATGGCCTGAACGGCGATATCGAGCAAATGGTGGAAGCGATGCACAAAAGCCCGAAGCTGATGGTGCTGTTTTCCCGCACCGCAAAAATGGACGAAGAAGGGATCGAAGCGGTGCTGAAAATCGTAGAATTGATGAGAAAAGAGGAGTAAACGCAAAGTCCTTGACTTGCGAAGACACCGGCCCGCGCAACGCGGTTTGCCGCCAAAATAAGAACGCCCCCCGCATGATTGCGGGGGGCGTGTTGTGGATTCGGTTTAGCCCAGGAGCATGGGTTTGACGGTGGCCAAATCCTCGATGATCTGGGGGCCATTGCGGGTACCGATGCGCTCGACGCCCAGCATCATGCAGCCCAGGACGACCATGGAAGTCCAGAAGGAGCCGGTGCCGGCGACCTTGACCTTGACGTGTTCCGGGGCGGAATCACACATGATCTTGACCTGGCGCAGGGAAGGCCCGCCGTGGCGGCCGGTGGAGGACTTGACCCAGTCCGCACCCGCTTCTGCAGAGAGTTCCACCGCAGCTTTGATCTGGTCGTCGGTCAGGAGCTGCGCTTCGATGATGACCTTGCATTCGGCTCCGCCGTCGTGGGCGACCTTCACAACCTCGGCGATGTCATTCTTGTAATACTCGTACTCGCCGGACTTGAGCATGCCGTGATTTGCCACCATGTCCACCACCCAGGGCTTGCCTTTTAGCAGGCGGGCGCCTTCCTTGGCTTCTGCGACCTTCACTTCGGTGGAGACGGCGCCAAAGGGGAACGCCAGGGGATAGCCGGTCTCGATGCCCGCATGGGCGACGCGTTCGGCAACATAGGGGGCCCAGAAGGTATTGACGTGGAAACCCTTGAAACCGTACTGAAGGGACAGCTCAATGCCGCGATCGATATCCTCGCGGGAAGCGTCAGAGTTCAGTACCGAGAAGTCGATTAGCTGGGCAAGCCCCTCGCGGGACAGATCCAGATCTTTGAGCAGTTTGGGTTTTGGCATAGGGATACCTCCAAAGAAATGTTCTATACTGAGCGGTCAAACCGTCAGTTCCTGTTCAAGGGCTTCAGCGTCGTTCGCCAAAGCGATGGAGAGTTGGGGCAACAGGCCCAAAGCGTCCGCGATCCAAAGGGAAGTGTATTTGCTGCGGACTTCTTTTGCGTAAAGCACGCTGTCGATCAGCTCCTCTCGGGTGACGTGGAGCTGGGAGGGAACAAAGGGTGCGCCGGCTTCTTCAGCCGCCTTGCGAGATCTTTGTAATCGGGGAGGAAAGAGAGCTTTTTGCGCAAAGCGGGAAGGGAATCGAGGATGCGCCGGATCTCCTCCCGCCTTTCGTTTGGATCAAAGGATTTGTTCTTTTGGGCTTTGAAGGCCTCGGGAGCCGAGGGGCCGTAGCCCTTTTCCACCATTTGGACCCATTCGTCCTTACTGGGCATGGCCTGGACGGCCTTTTCAATATCAAAGGTCCCCTCGTCGATGGAGAGGATCCGGTTCCACATGTCGATCACCAGCACCGCGGCGACGCCCACTTCTTCGCCGTGCATATTCGGGCGTTCGTTGCGCATGGCATGGCGCATCACCCAATAGTGGGTGAGGTGGTGTTCCGCCCCCGCGCCGGTTCTGGCGGAGCCGTACCAGCTCATGTCCACCGCGCTTTTGTAGAGGGCGTCCGTCAAGGATAACAGGGCGGTCGGATCGCCGCTTTTAACCCCTTCCGAAGTGGCGAAGGCTTGATCGATGGCCTCTCTCATCAGGTTTTCCACTTCTTCGCAAAAATGCTCGCCCCGTATGAGGTGCGCGGCATACCAGTCGGCAACGGCGGTCAGCTTGGAGGCCATCTCGCCCAGCCCTGCTGCGTTCATGCGCACGGGCGCCTTCTTTATGATGTCCATATCCGCCAAAAAGGCAGCGGGAGGCTCGCAGATCAGGGTGGTCTTCATGCCGCCGATGAGAAGCAGCGCCATGTCCGTAAAAAAGCCGTCGTGGGACATCGCGGTGGGAACGGGGATGTGGGGCTTTTTGATCCTGTGCGCCACATAACGCACGACGTCCGTCACAGATCCGCCGCCCAGGGCGACCAGAGCGTCCACTTTTTCATCCGCCGCGACCAGCACTTTCCCAATGGCGGTTTCATCGGGAAGCACCGGGCAAGGAAAGATAAAAAACATGGGCGAAAGCCCGCCCGCTTCCCACAGGGCCTTGGCCTTTTCGCCGATGAGCCCGTAAAGGACTTCGTCCGTCACCACCAGGATATTGTTCCCGATCCCCAGCCGATTGAGCAATTCCGGCATCCTTTTCAGGGTGCCTTCCCCAATCAGCGCTTCGCCGATGCGGGAGCAGTGAGTCCTTTGGCAGGTGCATTCAAAGGAATGTGCTTTATACAGATCTCCACGAAAAACAGACATCGCTTTCCTCCGGGAAGACAGGGGTGTAAGCCTTTGTTCCTGTCTGAGTGTTACGACGCTGGGTTCAATCAGCCGATCGGTTGAATGCCTTGCTGTCGTTCCATCTCCAGAACATGCCCTTACCAAGCTGGAAGCAACCTGTTACAATGGTGGGCAGACCCATGGTTGCAATCGTCCGGCAATCGGTCCGCCGGTCAATGTGCGCGGCACATTTCCCCCATTCAATGCTTCGCCAACAGGATAGCACGACCCAGATACGATTGCAAGAATAAAGTGTCGATAATTCTAACAAATGTAAAAGAAATTATCCAACAAATATAAGAAAGCTGATATTTAGAACCAAATGGGAAACAAATTTCTGAAACCGCGGCGGTTTCGAATGACTATTTACTTTTATAAGTATTCAACTATATAATAAGTGAAACAATCCCAATCCATAGGAGGGAAGAACAGTGCCCATCACGGACGATGTCAATCTGATTTACAAGGTTGCTGTGAAGTTTTATCTCGAGGGCAAGTCCCAGGTCGAGATCGCCCGGTCAGAAAACCTGTCCAGGGCGACCATCTGCCGCCTTCTGAGGGCCGCCCGGGAGATGGATATGGTGCATATCGATGTCACCATGCCCAAGGCCCCGCCGCCCTCTCCCCGTGTGGCGGAAGAACTGGCAAAGGCCCTGGGCCTTTCGGAGGTGATCGTAGCCCCGGCAGCGCCCGGCGATACAAATGAGGAAACCCTCCTCCGCTCGACGGTGGCCGCCGCAGCCGCGCACATGCCCCGCCTGATCGCCGATTCGTATATGGTGGGGGTGGGCTGGGGGCGTTCGATTTACGGTACGGCCCTGCAGCTTCCCAATACCAAAGGACCAAAAAAACTGTTTATCCCTCTGGTGAACAACTTTGCTTACACGGTTCCCGCCCTGCAGACCAGCGTGATCATGAGCTACTTCGGCGAAAGGTTCAACTCCAACTGCTATTATCTGAACATTTCCCACCAGCCGAGGAAAAAGGGGGAAAGGACGGAGGCCGAACTGGAAAACATCCGGCAGCTCACGGTGTTTTGGAACGCTTTGGACGCAGCGATTTTTAGCCTGAGCTCGCCGGAGCAGCTCCTCAACAGCGAGGTATACAGCGCCCTTTGGCAAAATGGTCTGGATGCCGGTCCTGACGAGCAGTCCATGCGGTTCGAGTGCATGGGCCAGGTCTATTGCGAGGACGGCTCCTATGTCGGCGTAAACAAGAATTACGACCTCATCGCCCTGGATCTCAAAAGGCTGCGCAACATCAAAAAATCCATCTGCATCGGCTCGGGGCTGAAAAAGGTCAAATCCCTGATTTATGCAGCCAGACTGGGGTTTTACAACGTGCTGATCACCGATGGGGTGACCGCTGCCGCGATGCTGAAGGAAGTCTGATTCTAATCGCCAGAAAAAACAGATCAACCATGACCGCGAACGGGGTGAAACGAATGTTTCTCCCTGTTTTTTACTGGAAGTGGAGACTGCCATGAACTCCCTTCAAAAAGTAGTGCATCCAAGCCCCCTTTCCTGACAAGGCGGTCAATAGCCCGTTCCGTCAGGCTCTGGTCAGCTTTGCCAACCAACCTTCTGGTGCTGAATCTTCGGGGAAACAATCGCGAGCGCCGAAAACGAAGGAGCATAAAGTTCCCCCTTCGAAATCCGCCAAAATCCAGCAGGCACCCCTTGATGTCGGGAAGTTTCCGTGTCCATTGCGGGTGTAACAGTGCAAATCTGGGAATAGATATCCCTGTTCAGGTTGCCCGAAATCGGCCCTAAAAAGGTGCTGCGAAGCCAATGGAAAACGGGTTTGGAGGGGGATGAAAGGGAGGATTTTGGGCATTGCTTGCGCACCACTCTTTGGCTTGCAAAGCGGCCAGATGCTGGTATATACTACTATAGATTGTTTTGCGGTCATAACGCAGGCTCAAACGCGCATTTTTGTTGCGGCTTCGAGCACAAACCAGTCTATTTTAAAGGGGTACTACATTGAAAAGAGTTGTGGTTGACGCATTCGGCGGCGATAACGCGCCGGTGGAAATCATCTCCGGCTGCGCCCTTGCGCTTTCCGAGATACCGGATCTTTTTCTGATCCTTACGGGTGACGAGGCAAGAATCAGACAAGAGCTTGCAAAGCACCCCGATGCGGACTTGAACCGGGTAGAGATCCGCCACGCGCCGGATGTGATCACCAACAACGAGCACCCGGTCAACGCCGTCCGCAGAAAGAAGGACTCCTCCTTGGTCAAGGCTCTGGAAGCCGTCGCCAACAAAGAGGCGGAAGTCTTCGTTTCCGCCGGCTCCACCGGCGCGGTACTCGCCGGAGCGACCTTCATCGTCCGCCGCATCAAGGGCATCAAGCGCCCGGCTCTGGCGCCGGTGCTGCCCACCAGGAAGGATCACGACGTGATCCTGATCGACTGCGGCGCAAACGTGGATATGAAGCCCGTCCATTTGCAGCAGTTTGCGGTGATGGGTTCAGCCTACGCCGAGCGCATCATGGGCATTAAAAATCCGCGGGTGGGGCTGTTGAACAACGGCGCGGAAGCGGAAAAGGGCTGCGAGCTCACCAAGGAGACTTATAAGCTCCTGCAGGAAACACCTGTGAATTTTACCGGCAATTGCGAGGGGAGGGACATCCTTTCCGGCGAGCTTGACGTCGTCGTATCCGACGGTTTTGCGGGCAACGTCGCCCTCAAAGCCATCGAAGGGACGGCGATGATGATGATGTCCATCATCAAGCGGGAACTGCTGGGGGGGATCGCGTCCCGTATTGGCGCGCTGCTCGCCCGGGGCGCGTTCAAGCGTATCAAGGCGAAGATGGACTACTCCAGCCACGGCGGCGCTTTGCTTTTAGGGATCGACGGCGGGATCATCAAGGCCCACGGCACCTGCGACGCGAGGGCTTTTGCCGCGGCATTGCACCAGGCTGCGAAGTTTATCGACGGAGACGTCGTAAACATAATCAGGCAGAGCATCGAATCGATGCCGATGCCGGAATAATCCAAAGGCTATCAGAAATCATCCTAAGTATTAATCGAAAGGAGCATGAAAATGTTCGAAAAAATCAGGGCGATCGTCGCCTCCCAGATGAATGTGGACGAGGACGAGATCACGATGGAAACCAACCTTGTGGAAGACCTCAAGGCGGACTCTTTGGACGTTGTCGAGCTGATCATGGATCTGGAGCAGGAATTCGATCTGGAAATCCCGGATGAAGACCTCCCCAAAGTGACCACCGTCAAGGAGATCGTGGACTATATCCAATCCCGCAAATAACATGGGGAAGCTCGAGGAACTTCAGTCGCTCATCGGCTATACCTTCAAAAAGAAGCCCTTGCTCAAAATGGCCCTGACCCACACTTCCTACGGGTCGCCCCACCATAACCAAAGGCTGGAGTTTTTGGGCGATGCCGTACTCGGCCTTTATGCCGCGAATGAGCTTTACCGCTCGTTCCCGGGAATGAAGGAGGGCGACATGACCCGGGTCCGGGCCGCGTCGGTCTGCGAGAGCGCCCTTTTTGAAAACGCCAAAGCCTTTTCCTTGGGGGATTATCTCTATCTCGGCAAGGGAGAGGCAATGGGCGGCGGCAGGCAGAAGCCCTCCATCGTGGCGGACGCTTTCGAAGCCCTGACCGCGGCGATCTATCTCGACGGCGGCGCGGAAGCGGCCTTCGCCTTTGCCCGCCGTTTCGTGCCCATCCGGGCGCAGGCAGGGGAGCGGGTGATCGACTGCAAGACCCGGCTTCAGGAAGTGCTGCAAAAAAACGGCGCGGCGGACATCCGCTACGAGCTGGTGAACGAGAGCGGACTGGACCACAACAAGTGGTTCGTCTGCGAAGTGCTTAAGGATGGCTGTCCTTTGGGCAGAGGCGAAGGGCGAACCAAGAAGGAAGCCGAGCAGAAAGCGGCGAAGCAGGCCCTCCTGCGGCTTGACGCACAGGGCAAAAACTGAATCAGCGCGGCCAAAAGGCCGCGTTTTTTCGGCGTTTTTGGCGCGGATGGCTTCATTGCGAAAGGGATGCCCCCATGTTATAATCTACAAGTTGTAATGATCAAACAGAGGTGTGAAATGCTGCTGACCAAGCTGGAGCTTTATGGCTTCAAATCCTTTGCCAACAGGGTCGAAATACGCTTCGACAAGGGCATCACCGCCATCGTCGGTCCGAACGGAAGCGGCAAGAGCAACATCGCGGAATCCATGCGATGGGTGCTGGGCGAGCAGTCGGCGAAGAGCCTGCGGGGCGCAAAGATGGAGGATGTGATTTTTTCCGGCACCCAGGTCAAGCGGCAGATGGCCTATTGCGAGGTCCAGCTCACGCTGGACAATTCGGACGGGTTTCTTCCGGTGGATTATGCGGAAGTGCAGATCACCCGGCGGGTCTATCGCTCCGGGGAGAGTGAATATCTCATCAACCGCACGCCCTGCCGCCTGCGGGATATTGTGGACCTTTTTCGGGACACGGGTATCGGCAAGGAAGGCTATTCCATCATCGGCCAGGGCAGGATCGACGACATCCTCTCCACCCGGTCGGAGGACAGGCGCGCCATTTTCGAGGAAGCCGCCGGCATCAGCAAATACCGTGCCAGGAAGGAAGAAGCGGAACGGAAGCTCAACGCCACCCGGGCGAACCTGGTGCGCATCGACGATATCGTGGACGAGCTCGCCGCAAGGCTGGACCCGCTTTTTGAACAGAGCGAGGTGGCAAAGCAGTACTTAAAGCTCAAGGAAGAGCTGAAAGCGATTGAGCTCAACGCCTTTTTGCACCAGTACGACCGGTCAAAAGCAAGGATATCCGCCCAGGCGGAAGCCATCGCCGACCTGATTGCAAGGGAGGAGGAGCTCCAGGCAAAAGCGACGGAGCTCTTGGCGGCGGCTGCGGAGGAAAGGGACGCCGCCCGCAGGCTGGACGAGCTGATTTCTTCCAGCCAGCGGGAGCTTTTGGAGCTGACCCGCCAGGTGGAGAAGCAGGATGGCGAGAGCCGGTTGATGGCGGAGCGCGCCGAACGGCTGCAAAGGGACGCGAACGACGCGCTGAAGGAAGCTGACGAGCAGCGCGAAAAGGCGGAATCGCTGGATCAGGAACGCGAAACCCTGACCGCCCAAAGGGACGAGCTGGCAAAAAAGCTCACCGCCCTGTCTGCGGACGTCCAAAAGAGGGAAGGGGAACTTTCGGCGCGCATCGCGGACATCGCCCAGAGGGAAGAAGAACTGGAACGCCGCAAAGAGCGCATCATCGAAGCGATGAACCGGCTCTCCTCTGCCAAGGTGCAGTCCTCCAGGCTCCAGACCATGCTGGACACTCTCGTCCAGCGGGAAGCGGAAATTGCCCCTGCAATCGCGGCGGCAAAGCGGGAACTGGACGAGATTGCGGAAGAAAAAAAGGAACACGAAGAAAAAGCCCGCGCTGCCCGCGCCGCCCTTGTCGCACTAAAAGGCGAGAGCGAAGGCGCGAAGCAGGCCATCGAACGCGCGGCAGAGCTGAAGGCGAACAACCAGGCAAAGCTCCGGGAGTTGGAGCGGGAATACGCCGCCCTCCTTTCCCGGGAAAAT
>JBMNTV010000007.1:0-51122 GCA_050945915.1 Christensenellales bacterium | reverse complement strand
GCTTCGTATAGAGCGTCCGCCGAGACACCGTCCAGATCCACCCGCGGCGGCTGCTGGGGAAACTCCTCCGGCAGCCGGAAAAACAGGCGGTCCGCGTCAGCCTTGAGAGCAGAAAGCTCCTCCGACGCCTCTTTAAACAGCTTGTATTCCCTGATCTGGCGCAGAAGGACAGTTTCCGGATCCTCCTCTTCCTGCATCACAGGCTCTGGTTTGGGAAGCAACGTGCGGGATTTGATCAGCAGCAGCGTCGCAGCCATGGCAACGAACTCGCTGGCTGCATCCGGTTCCAGCTCGTCCAGCCCCTTCATGTATTCGAGATACTGCGAGGTGATCTCAGACACGAAAATGTCCTTGATATCCACTTCCGCCTTCTCGATCAGATGCAACAGAAGGTCCAGCGGTCCTTCAAACCGCGCAAGCGATACCGTATACATCTTAAACGGGGACCCCGAATATCGTCATGGCCACCCGCAAAAATGCACCGAAGATACCGTTGATGCACCATCCAATAAAGTCGCTGATGAACGTGATGCCCAGCCTGGGGAGAAGGAGCAGCAGCACCATCAGGATCATGCCGCTGTACCGCTCGATGGTCCAAAAGAGGTTCAGGTCGCGCACCTTGCCGATCAGCAGGCCCTTGACAACGCGATAACCGTCCAAAGGCGGGATGGGCAGCAGGTTAAACACCAATAGCCCCAGATTGATGGAGATTAAAGCGATGGAAAAATCGCTAATCATTGTGCTCCACCAAGCAATCGGCGCATAAAGCTCCACCGCAACCAAAACAATCGTGAACAAAAAGGCCAGCAGCAAATTGGTGAACACCCCGGCGGCGGATACGATGATCTCCCCCCAGCGGCCGTACCGGAGGTTGTTTGGATTGACCGGAACGGGTTTTGCCCACCCGAATCCCAAAAACATCATGGAAAGAAACCCAAAGAGATCCAGATGCTGCAAGGGATCGATGGTCATGCGCCCCAAATTGCGGGCCGTGGGATCCCCCAAACGGTATGCCGAATAGGCATGAGCCCACTCGTGAACCGAAAGAGCAATCACAACGGCAGCCAGCGTGTATACCAGTGCCATAAGGTCGAAATTGCCGGTAAATAGATTTCTGAGCATTCCATATCCTTTCAAATCGCGCCAACAAAGCGCGTGAATGAACTGTTAACTGTATTTTAGTATACTTCATGGGCAGCGCTTTCGCAACAAGGCCCTTCCCAAGCGTCCGTACCGGCGTCTGAAAATGCGCTTGAAAAAAAGGAAAGGCGCGCGGCCTTATCGGGACCGTGCGCCTTTTGATTTTGGTGAACTGGATTACTTCTTGTCGTTGATGGCGGCCTGAGCAGCTGCAAGCCTTGCGATCGGCACGCGGAAGGGCGAGCAGGAAACGTAGTCCAGACCGAGCTTGTGGCAGAACTCGACGGAGGAAGGATCGCCGCCGTGCTCGCCGCAGATGCCCAGCTTGATATCCGGGCGGGCCTTGCGGCCAAGTTCTACCGCCATTTCCATCAGCTTGCCGACGCCCTTCTGGTCCACGCGGGCAAAGGGATCGGACTCATAGATCTTCTTGGCGTAGTACTCGTTCAGGAACTTGCCGGCATCGTCACGGGAGAAGCCGAAGGTCATCTGGGTCAGGTCGTTCGTGCCGAAGGAGAAGAATTCCGCTTCGGTGGCGATTTCGTCTGCGGTGATGGCAGCGCGCGGGATCTCGATCATGGTGCCGACCTTGTAGTCGATCTTGACGCCGCGTTCCTCCATGACCTTTTCGGCGGTGGCGACAACCACATCCTTGATGTACTTGAGCTCGTTGATTTCGCCGACCAAGGGGATCATGATCTCGGGCAGGATGTTGAGACCGGTCTCCTCACGGACATCCACCGCGGCGGTGATAACCGCACGGGTCTGCATTTCGGCGATCTCGGGATAGGTGACGGCCAGACGGCAGCCGCGATGGCCCATCATCGGGTTGAACTCATGGAGTTCCGCGATGGTTCCCTTCAGATCCTCGACGGCGATGCCCATTTCCTTGGCCAGGTTGACGATGTCATCCTCGGCGGTGGGCAGGAACTCGTGCAGAGGCGGATCCAGGAAGCGGATGGTGACCGGGCGTTCGCCCATCGCCTTGTAGATGCCCTTGAAGTCCTCGATCTGCATGGGCAGGATCTTGGCCAGAGCCTTGCGGCGCTCTTCCTCGGTCTTGGAAACGATCATCTCGCGCATGGCGGGGATGCGCTCAGGATCAAAGAACATATGCTCGGTACGGGTCAGGCCGATGCCCTCTGCGCCGAACTCGATGGCCTTGGCAGCGTCCTGGGGGGTGTCCGCGTTGGTTCGGATCTTGAGGACGCGGAACTCATCCGCCCATTCCATGATGGTGGCGAAGTCGCCGGAAACTTCGGCGGGCTTGGTCTCGACCGCGCCAAGATAAACCTTGCCGGTGGAGCCGTCCAGAGAGATCCAATCGCCTTCGTTGACCTTGTGTCTGCCAATGGTGCAGTACTTCTCGGCCTCAAAGACGCGGACTTCGGAGCAGCCGGCCACGCAGCAGGTGCCCATTCCGCGGGCGACGACGGCAGCGTGGGAGGTCATGCCGCCGCGGGCGGTGAGGATACCCTCTGCAACGTGCATACCCTCGATATCTTCAGGAGAAGTCTCAAGGCGGACAAGGATGATCTTCTCGCCGCGCTCAGAAGCAGCAACGGCGTCGTCAGCCGTGAAGTACACGCGACCGCAGGCAGCGCCGGGGGAAGCGGCAAGACCGGCGGCGACAGCCTCTGCCTTCTTCAGGGCAGCGGGGTCAAAGGTGGGGTGCAGCAGAGTGTCAAGAGTCCTGGGATCGATCTTCAGCAGCGCCTCATCCTTGGTGATCATGCCTTCATTCACCAGATCGCAGGCGATCTTCAGGGCGGCGGAGGCAGTGCGCTTGCCGTTTCTGGTCTGGAGCATGTAGAGTTTGCCGTTCTGGATGGTGTACTCCAGGTCCTGCATGTCGCGATAGTGCTTTTCAAGGATCTCGGCGGTCTTGACGAACTGATCATAAACCTCAGGCATATCTTCCTTCAGCTTATCGATGGACTGAGGCGTCCGGATACCGGCGACGACGTCCTCGCCCTGGGCGTTGATCAGATATTCGCCGTAGAGGCGCTTCTCGCCGGTGGAGGGGTCACGGGTAAAAGCGACGCCGGTGCCGCAGTCGTTGCCCATGTTGCCGAACACCATGGCCTGTACGTTGACAGCGGTGCCCCAGTCGCCGGGGATGTCGTTCAGACGGCGGTAAACGATGGCACGGGGGTTGTCCCAGGAGCGGAACACGGCCTTGACGGCTTCCATGAGCTGCTCTTTGGGATCCTGGGGGAACTCATGGCCCTTTTCCTTCAGGTAGAGCTCTTTATAGCGCTTGACGACCTCTTTGAGGTTTTCAGCGGTCAGATCGGTGTCCAGCTTCGCGCCGTTTTCTTCCTTGACGGCATCCAGAATCTCATCAAACTTGGCCTTTTCCACTTCCATAACCACGTCGGAGAACATCTGGATGAAACGACGATAGCTGTCATATGCAAAGCGCTCGTTGTTGGTCTTCTTTGCAAGGCCGACAACGGTTTCGTCATTCAAGCCCAGGTTGAGGATGGTGTCCATCATGCCGGGCATGGAAGCACGAGCGCCGGAGCGGACGGATACGAGGAAGGGATCGTCGGGATCGCCGAGCTTCTTGCCGTTGATCTCCTCGACCTTTGCGAGGGCATCAAAAATCTGCTCGACGATTTCGGGAGCGATCACTTTGCCATCCTGATAAAAGCGAGTGCAGGCTTCGGTGGTGACAGTGAAGCCCTGGGGAACGGGCAGGCCAAGGCTGGTCATTTCCGCCAGGTTGGCGCCCTTTCCGCCAAGCAGGTTTCTCATGCCTGCGTTGCCCTCACTAAAAAGGTACACGTACTTGTGAGCCATTTGAATTCCTCCTGTAGTATACTTACTTAATGTGAAATTGTTGTTATATTTGTCCCAACATTCCAACACATTATACAGTATTTTACCCCTGTGGGCAAACAATAATCTGTTAACGGGTCGTCGATTTTCCTGCCTCCTTCCGTGGGCCTTCCTTGCGTCAACGCGCTGGGCAGTCCTGCCATCGCTATCATCATTTGCCAGCAAAAGGGCGATTCACCCTCCATCCCTGACCGAAAAGCGGGGCAGTTCCATGCGCGAAAAACACCCAAGCGGATGCATACCTCAGCGGATGCGCAGCGGTCAATCCCCGGCACCAAACTGGATGCCACCGATGCGCAACGGTTACAGAAAATAATTTCCGTACTTTTTGTGCCATGCTGATTCTACCATATTCTTCAGCAAAATAACAGCATCTTTCTCTATTGGATCATGCTTTTGATGCTCAGCGCTGCCTTGCCCAGCTATCTGGAGGCTTGGAACCTGTGCCAAACTGAAAACACAGCCCGGCGCTGCTTTCAAACGCCGGACTGTGTTGATGCATCATTGGGTAAACCGTTCACAAGTTCGTCACGGAGCCGGGGCGAATAGTTTATCTTCGCCTCGATCAATCCTTCCTGGGGGCACTCTTTCGCATCGAATCGCGGAGGAAGGTGGGAACGTCGATATCGTCGTCCACGATGGTGCGCGGGGGAACCTGCGTGCGCCTGGTTACAGCTCTGTCCGCCGGGCGGACGGTGGCTGTGCCGCGGGCCACGCCGAGGTTGGAAAGATCGACTTCCTTGTCATCCCCTTCAGGCAACACAGAGTTCCCTTCGTCCTGGGGCTGGGCGGGCATGCTCTGCTGAACAGGGGCCGAGAAGGGCGATTGGGAATAGGGCGACGAGGAAATGACGGTTTTTGGCGGAGCGACAGTGCCGTCGAAGCCCGTCGCGATGACGGTGATGCGCACCCCGTCTCCCATCTCTTCGGAAATATCTGCGCCGAAGATGATGGTGGCGTCCGGGTCCGCCGCGTCCTGGATCAGGTGCGCGGCTTCGTTGATCTCGGAAAGGCCGAGATCCGGGCCGCCCGTCACGTTGATGAGTACGCCGCGGGCGCCGTCGATGGTGGTTTCCAACAGGGGGCTTTCGACGGCCTGGCGCGCGGCCTCAAGGGCGCGCTTGTCTCCATCGGCATAGCCGATGCCCATGTGAGCGAGGCCGGTCTGCTTCATGACGGTGCGAAGGTCCGCAAAGTCCAGGTTGATCAGGCTGGGCTTGGAAATGAGGTCGGAAATGCCCTGAACGCCTTGGCGCAAAACGTCGTCCGCCACCTTGAAGGCGTCCACCAGCGCCGCCCTGCCCACGACGGACAGCAGCCTTTCGTTTGGGATGATCACCAGCGTGTCCAGCGCTTCTTTGAGTTGCAAAATGCCCTGTTCGGCGTTTTGCATCCTCCGGCGGCCCTCAAAACTGAAGGGCTTGGTGACCACGCCAATGGTCAGGATGTTGAGCTCCCTGGCGCACTGGGCAATCACCGGCGCGGCGCCCGTTCCAGTGCCGCCACCCATACCCGCTGTAATAAACACCAGATCAGAACCCTTGAGAGCGGCAACGATATCGTCCCTGCTCTCTTCAGCGGCCTTCATCCCGATTTCAGGCAAAGCCCCTGCACCAAGCCCTTTGGTCACCTTTTCCCCGATCTGGATCTTCTGGTTCGCGCGGGAAAGGTACAGAGCCTGTTTATCGGTATTGACGGAGATGAATTCCACGCCGCTCAGGCCGTACTGAATCATGCGGTTGACGGCGTTGTTGCCCGCGCCGCCCACGCCCACGACCTTGATCTGGGCAAAGGACCCCATCTCGACTTCGAATTCCAACATGGTGTTACCCCCTTATTTTGTAAAGAAATTCATGATCGCCTTGATCAGGCGGTTTTCTTTGAGTCCCGCGCGGGGCGCGGTAGATAGCGCGCTGTTACAGACGTAATTCAGCATGCCGTAAGCGCTTGCAAAATTCGGCGTGTTCTTTCTGGGCATCCAGGGCATGTCCGTCACCGTATAGAACCCGCTGCCCGACTGGAACAGCTCCTTGCTGCCGCGCATCATCGCAATGCCGCCACCCATGAGGTAAAGGGGGGTTTCGGGCATCACCTGAACCGCGGATTTCATGATCGCTTCCCGCACCATCGAAGCAATTTCATAGGCTCTTGCCTCTATTATGTCCTGAATGTCATCATATACTATGGATTCGACGGTCCCATCCGTCAATCTGTACGTGTCCACTCTGTCGGAATAGTCAAGCCCAAATGCATGGCGCTGTTTGACGCTTTCCGCCACGGCAGGCGAAATCGAGAGGACATATGAAATGTCCGAAGCGATATGGGCACCGCCCACGGGGAGGGCCGTCCGAAACACACATGCCGTTCCACGCAGGACGATCACATCCGTATGGTAATACCCCACGTCCACGACGATGGATTCCTCGGTGGAACGCTTGTCCTTCACGAGCATGGCAGCTTCGGCAAAGGCGGAATCGACGAAGGAATCCACGTCTATGCCCATTTCGTCCAGAATATCCGTCGCCAGGGTACAGAAACTGTTTTCAAAATACATGTGGGAAATGGCGGCCCACAGCGTTTTCCCGAAAATCCCAACGGGAAGCGCATTCCTCGGGCTGCCGTCCACCCTGAAATGGTAGGGCACGGAGAACATGTGGGTAAAGCCTTCCGGAGACTCCATTTCCCCCACCGCCGTTTCCATCAGGTCATCAATGTCCTTGTGGATTATTTCCCGGGGTTCTTCACCCAGGATGATCTCACAGACGCCGCATTCGGCCCGGACAAAGGGACCGGGCACGCCCACGTGGACGGAGCGGATCCTTCTCCTCGCTTCGGACTGCGCGCCTTCGATGGCGGTCTGGACCGCAAAGCGAAGCCCGGGCTCGTCCAAAAAGCGCTTTCTCTTCAGCCCTTTATGTCCCCCAATACCAATCCCATATACTTCAAAGCGCCCGTCCTCTCCGCATCGGCCAATCATGCAGACGATTTTCGAGCTGCCAAAATCTAAAATCGCTTCAGCCTGCCTCATTATCCATGCCTCTCAGTATGAAGAAGGAGTCGCCAACACCAATTTTGCGGTGATACGCACCTTCCTAATTAATAATGATACAGCATATCGGCCTGCTTGACCAGAATATGTTTGAAAAAAACCTGTGAATACCTTTGCACATTCGCACATCCGCCATGGGTATGAGAGCGAGGTCGTAGCCGGTTTCCCTTTTTCACCTGCCCCGTCCAATATGGGATTACTCCCCGGGTTCAGAAGGGAAATCCGGTTCGTCATCCTGTTGCAAGGCGTCTTCTGTCTGCTGCTCGTCGCCTTCTAAATCCTCCTCCGGCGAAAAAGTGACCGAATCCGCGCTTGTGGCGATGAGCGTCCCCTGACAGATCCCCTGGCCGTACAGCTCCGCGGCGACGTCCGCCACCCTTTTCAGCTTGTCCTCAAGGTCAACCGCCTGGCCGAGCCTGACCCGCATGCCTTCGTGGGTCGTCAGCCAGATGTCCACCGAATAGGTCAGGTCCGCCTCCGCATAGCTCGCGTACTGGTTGGTGTCCAACAGGGCGGATACAAGCTTTTTCAGCACTTCGAGCTGGTAATCGTCCACCAGGGCGATGGTCTGGTTCAGGGTGCATCCCGTTATGGCAACGCCCTTCACCACCAGGATGCCGGAAACGTCATCCGCGGCGATGATGTCCAAAACCCTGCCTTCGATATCCAGGCAGACGGCGCGTTCCAACTGCCGTATCACCGACGTAACGGTGCGCTCGCGCACGTTGATCATCACCGTGTCCGGCAGGACGAACTCGATGCTTTCCACCTCAAGGTAGGGGTTTTGCTCGATCGATTGTTTTGCCGCTTCCCTGTCCAACTCAAAAAGGTGCGTGCCGGTTTTGATCCCGCTCAAGGCGACGATCTCCGAAGCCGGGATCGCCCCGTTCCCGCTGATTAAGATATGGTCCGCACGAAGGTATCTGTATCCCAGAAAGCCGGCAGCAAACAGCACGAAAAAAAGCAGAAGGATGTAAAGCATGGTCGCCCGTCTGCGCTTTTTGGTGCGGACTTTGATTCTGCGATGCTTTTGGGGCATGGCTTGTCCTTTATGCGCGGCGTTCAATCGCCGCTGATCCTGATGATGTTCGCGCCAAGCTGTGCAAGGGTTTTCTCGATCGCCCCGTATCCCCTGTCAATCACCTGGGCGTTTGAAACCGTCGTTACTCCGTTTGCCCTCAGCCCTGCGATCACCAATGCGGCGCCCGCCCGCAAATCGCAGGAGTTCACGTTTGCTCCGTTCAACCTCTCCACGCCGCGGACGATGGCCATGCGGCCCTTTACGGTGATCATCGCTCCCATACAGGCGAGCTCTGCGGCGATTTTAAACCGGCTGTCAAACACGTTTTCAAAAATCACGCTGGTGCCATCCGCAATCGAGCACAACGCCATGAACATCGCCTGCATGTCCGTCGGGAAGCCCGGATACGGGCAGGTTTCCACGAGATGCAGCTCTGCGGGCCGCTTCGGACCAACGCAGCGGATGCCGTCATCCTCCACGATCACGCGGCAGCCGCATTCCTCCAGCTTGGCAAGCACAGCGTGAAGGTGTTCCGCCCTGGCTCCCTTGACCGTGACGTCGCCGCCGGTTATGGCGGCAGCCGTCAGGAAGGTTCCCGCCGCGATCCTGTCCGGCAGGGGCTTGAACTCCCCTTTGTGGAGGGGCTGCTTCCCGACGATGGTCACGACGGATGTGCCCGCACCGGTGATTTTTGCGCCCATGGAGTTCAGCGCATCTGCCAGAGCCTCGATTTCCGGTTCCCTGGCGGCGTTGTTGATGGTCGTCACGCCCTCCGCCGCGGTGGCGGCCATCATCAGGTTTTCGGTGGCGCCCACGCTGGGGTAGTCCAGTTGAATGTTCGCGCCTTTCATTTTGCCGCCGCCGCAGTAGATGCGGCCGCCTTCTTCCTTGATCTCCACCCTGAGGGCGCGGAGGCCCTTCAGGTGCAGGTCGATCGGCCGGTTGCCGATATCGCACCCGCCGGGATAGGAAAACACCGCCCGCCCAAAACGGGCAAGCACAGGCCCGAGCATAAAGATCGAGGATCGCAGTTCCCGGGCGATTTTTTCCGGCATTTCATACTTGGTTGCGCCTTCGGTGCAAACCGTCAGCGCATCGCCATCCCATGTGCATTCGCCGCCAAGGTGGGTCAGTATCGCGCACATGTTGTCCACGTCCATCAGCCGCGGGCAGTTCGGAATCGTCACCGGTTCCTTGCATAACAGCACTGCCCCCAGCATGGGGAGCACAGCGTTTTTTGCGTTTTTGACGTAAAGCTCACCACAAAGCGGCTTCCCGCCGACGACGCAAATCTTATCCATCCGCACACCTCCCGGCATCGCATACTAAAAGGTTATGCGCAGTCCCGCGGCATGGTGCCTTTTTTGGAGGCGTGTTGACGTTTCGAAGAGTTGGGGCTCGGATTATTACATCGAAGAATGAAAAATGCAACAAAACGAGGAGGCGGGTTACGGACTTTGACCTATCGCGTCTTCAATTTAATTGCAGGAGCGCGAAATGTTGAGAATCAGCCCAATCACCGCCAGGCAGACCACGATGGAAGTCGATCCAAAGCTGATGAAGGGCAGGGTCTGTCCTGTGGTGGGCATCAGTCCGGTGGCCACGCCCATGTTGATGACCGTCTGGATGGCGAGGAGGGTCGTGCAGCCGGCCGCCAACAGGGAGCCCCCCACGTCCGGGCAGCGCATCGCGATCCTGTAACATCGCGTGAACAGAAACACATAAACGAGCACGAGCATCGCCGCGCCCACAAGGCCCAGTTCTTCCGCAATGATGGCAAAGATCATATCGCTTTCGCCGTAGGGCAAAAACAGGAACTTCTGCCTGCTGGCGCCCAAGCCCTGGCCCCATATCCCTCCGGAACCGAAGGCGATGAGGGACTGGCGGAGCTGGTGGGCGGCAGGATCGTTCCAGGGGTCCAAAAACCCCGAAACGCGATCTTCGCGGTACCCCCGGGCGAACATCAAGGCGGAACCGACGCCCAATCCCGCGCCAAAGAGCACGCCAATCTGCAGCCAGCGCATGCCGGACATCACCAGCATCGCAAAACAGGCGACGGCAAGGCTGACGAGCATGGAAAAGTTCGGCTGTAGCAGCAGCAGAACCGCCAAAGGCGCCATTAGCATCAGGATGGGCACAATGCCGCGGCGAAAACTCTGCATCCGCTCGTGGCCGAAGCGAACCACCAGCGCGGCCACCGCGATGATGAGCGCATACTTCGCCAGTTCCGCAGGTTGAACGGAAAGATTGATGCCCGGTATGACGAACCACCGGCTGGCGCTGTTGCGGGTAACGCCCAGCCCCGGTACCCAGACGAGACACATCAGCAACAGTCCCGCGGCATAGATGGGCTTCCAGAGCTTGAGCCAGCGGCGGTAATCGAAGTTTGCAAGCAAAAACATGGCCACGAAGCCCACGACCACCCCGACAAGCTGACGCTTGACATAATAATAGCCGTCACCGAACCTGTTCTGGCCATAATAAAAGCTGGCGGAAAAAAGCATCAGCAGGCCAAAGGCTGTCAGGGCGATGGCGGTGAAAAGCACCGCATAATCGACATGGCCCCTCTTTTGCAGTCTGCTTTTGATACTGGAAAACAATCCCGCCATGTTCCCTCCGGCTTCAGAAAGACCTTACCAGTTCCTTGAACACCCTGCCCCGTTCCTCAAAATTCGAAAACATGTCGTAACTGGCGCAAGCGGGGGAAAGCAGCACATCGTCCCCCTCTTTTGCCAGGCTTTTTGCGAGCAAAACCGCGTCTTCAAAACTTCCGTCACAAATGTATATGGGGGAATAGCCCGTCTTTTTCGCGTCCCTTTCAATCTGGTCTCTGGTGAATCCATAGGCGACAACGGCCTTGACCTTTCCGCCAAAGGCTTTGAAAACGGGGGTATAATCGCTGTTTTTGTTCGACCCGCCGAGAAGCAGCACCGTTGGCCTTTGAATCGCATCGATGGCCTTGACCGTCGAATCCGGGTTGGTGGCCTTGGAATCGTTGATATAGCGCACGCCATTCTTCTCGCAGACGAGTTCGATGCGGTGTTCCACGCCAGGAAAGCTGCGAAGCGCCGTTGCGGCGGCTTTAGGCGAAACGCCGACGGGCAGGGAAACCGCCACTGCTGCCAGCGCGTTTTCCAGGTTGTGGCTGCCGGGAATCTTCAGTTCGTCGGCGCGGCAAATCGCATATTCTTTGCCGTCCATGCGGAAGATGATCTCGCCGTTATGGACGAAGGCGCCCTGCTCCACTTCGCGCTTTCTGGAAAACCAGAGCACTTTGCTTTTTGCGCGCTTCGCCATGTCCGACACCAAAGGATCGTCCGCGTTGAAAACGGCAAAATCGTCTTTGGTCTGGTTGTTGAGGATCATGGCCTTTGCGGCGCCGTAGTTCTCCATCGTCTTGAACCGGTCGAGGTGGTCCTCCGTCAGGTTCAAAATCGCGCAGGATTTGGCGCGGAAGCGCTCCGTGGAATCCAGCTGGAACCCCGCGACTTCTGCGACGATGACGTCCTCCGACTTGGTGTTCTTGGCCTCCTGGGCGATGGGTACGCCGATGTTTCCCAACACAAAGGTGTTGAACCCCGCAGCCCTGAAGAGCTCCCCCGTCAGCGCCGTGGTGGTGGTCTTGCCATTGGTGCCGGTAATGGCGACGATGGGCGCTTTCGCAAAGAGATAGCCCAGTTCGATCTCGCCGATCACCTTGATGCCGCGCTTTTTGGCTTCCACCGCGAAGGGAGCGGAAAGCGGCACGCCGGGGCTGAGGACGATCATGTCCGTATCGTCCAAAAGCGTCAACGGATCGACGCCCAGCGCGTTCGTATAGTTGACACCGTTCAGCGCCTTGAGCGCGTCGGCCAGCTCATTTGCGGATTTGGTATCGTTGATTGTCACACGAGCGCCCTCGGACGCCAACAGCGTAGCGGATGCGATGCCGCTTTTCGCCATGCCGACCACAAGGACGCGCAGACCTTTCACGTTCATTTGATTACCTATACATAGAGCAGAAGGACAATCAGACAAGCGATTGCGGTGATGATCATATACATGGATACGATCTTCGTCTCAGGATAGCCCTTGAGTTCGAAATGGTGGTGCAGCGGCGCCATCAAAAACACGCGTTTTTTGTTGCGCAGCTTATAGGACCCCACCTGCAGCACGACGGAAACCGTGCTGGCGACGAACATGACGCCGATGATGGGGGCGATCAGCATCGTGCGGCTGACGATGGCCATGATGGACAGCGCTCCGCCCAAAGCAAGGGAACCGGTATCCCCCATGAATACCCGGGCAGGGTAAGCGTTGAACCGCAAAAAACCTAGGCAGGAACCGGCGACGGCCCCGGCGAACAGCATCGCGTTTTTCAGGTTGTCCGAAAAGTATACGTCCCCCGCTGCGGCGGATGCGGCAGCCATGACAAACAGGATAAAGGCATAGGTGATGGAGTCGATCAGCATCGTGCCGGAGGCGAGACCATCCAGCCCGTCCGTCAGGTTGACCGCATTGACAAAGGCGACGATGACAAACATCGCAAAGGGAACGTAAAACACGCCGAGATCCCAAGTGGCGTTGGCAAAGGGGATCTCGATCTTCGAGCCGATCAGCGGATTCTGGTACGCCCAGATGGCGATCACCGCCGCAAGGCCCACCTGGCCGATCATCTTTTGATACGCCCGAAGGCCCAGGCTTCTTTTGTGCTTGACCTTGAGGATATCGTCCAAAAAGCCGATGGCCGCGTATCCTGCTGTGGCGATCAGCATCATCGGCAGAAACTCCATGCTGCCGTCGCCCAAAATCAGCGAAGTCACCACCACGGCGATCACCATCATCATGCCGCCCATGGTGGGCGTTCCCGCCTTGGAAAGATGCTTTTTGGGGCCGTCGTCCCGCACCATCTGGCCAAACTTCAGCCTGTGGAGCAACGGGATGAGGACCGGCCCAAGCAAGAGGCAGATTCCGAATGATATCAATATTGACAGTATCAGTCTGTCCATCTTATGTGCGTCGCGGCTCAGTGCTCGTCGGCAAGCTGTGCGGCAATCTCCGCCACGATCTCCTTTTCATCAAAATGATTCTTTATCCCGTTGATCTCCTGGTAGGTTTCGTGGCCCTTTCCGGCAAGGACGATCACGTCGCCGGGCGCACCCATTTCCAGGGATTTTTTGATGGCCTCATACCTTGATTCGATCATCACGTATTCGCAGCCAGAGCGGGCAACGCCCTCCTCGATGGACCGCATGATGGCCTGGGGGTCTTCGCTTCTCGGATTGTCGCTGGTGATGATGCAAAAATCTGCGTACCGGCCGGCGACTTCGCCCATAATCGGGCGCTTGGCGCGGTCCCTGTCCCCACCGCAGCCGAACAGCACGATCAAGCGGTTCTTCGTGAAGCCGCGCACGGTTTTCAGCACGTTTTCCAGCGCGTCGGGAGTATGGGCGTAATCCAACAATACGGAGTATTCCCTGTTCGGCACCGGAAGCTTCTCCAGCCGGCCGGAAACGCTGGTGATTTTTTGCAGCCCGGCGGCAATTTCGTCCGGCGTAAATCCGAGCACCAAAGCGGCGCCGGCGGTTCCCATGGCATTGAATACCGAGAAAAGGCCGGAAATATTCAGCTTGATGTGCCGCGCCTCCTTGCCCTCTTCCGCTGGAAGATACATATCGAAGGCGACACCGGCAGGCGTAATGTCAATGTTCTTGGCATAAATATCTGCATTTTCGCGGACGCCGAAAGTGGTTTTGCCGCAGAGAATCCCATCCATCAGGCGGGGCCAGTGCTCGTCGTCGCAGTTCAGGACAGCGTGCTTCGCCTGGGTGAACAGGATGCGCTTCGCCTGCAGATAGTTTTCGAAGGTTTTGTGGTAATCCAGATGGTCCTGGGTCAGGTTTGTGAAGACCGCGGCGTCGTACTCGATGCCGTACACCCTCTTTTGATCCAGGGAATGGGAGGAAACCTCCATCACGCAAAGGTCCACCCCTTCGTCCACCATCTGCCGAAGCAGCCGGTGAAGCTCGGCGGCGTCCGGCGTCGTATGGGCGGCCGGAAGCACCTTGTCGCCGATCAGGTTGGTGATGGTGCCGATCAGGCCGACCTTAATGCCCGCCTCCTCCGCCACGGACTTGAGCATATAGGTGGTGGTGGTCTTGCCGTTGGTTCCAGTCACACCCACCATGCGCATCCTCTTTGCCGGATAATCGTAAAATTTCGCCGCGCAAAGGGCCAGCACCGTCCTCGTGTCCTCCACGATGATCTGGGGAACAACCAGCGGAAGCTCACGTTCCACCAAAAGGGCGGCTGCTCCTGCGCGGACCGCCTGTTCCGCATAAACATGGCCGTCCTGAAACGTTCCGACGACGCATACAAACAGGCAACCTGGGCCAACCTGGCGCGAATCGCATTCAATCGAAGTGATGATGGCGTCCCCGCCTTTATGTACGTGGTTGATGCCTGCAAAAAGCTCGCGCAGGCTTAGCGATCGGGTCATTCATACCTCCAAAACGGGAATCCCCCGAGGTTTATTGCAAACGGGTTGATTATATCACATATGTATGACTCTCTCAACCTCCGGTAGATAAAGGGTATCCGCAGAATCAGTCATCGCGGTATTCCAAAATGACGGAAATACTGGTTCCCACGGGAACCGTTTTTCCGGGGGTCGGGTTCTGGGAAACCACCTTGCCCCTGCCGTCTCCAGCAGTCTGGAGCTTCAGGCCCAGCGCATCCAGGGCTTCAAATGCCTCTCCGACGCTGAGGCCAAAAAGGTCGGGCACCGTCACCTCGTCCTCCGAAAGGTCATAAACCTCCGAGGGTTCGCTGGTATAAAGCTGGATCGACGTCTTTTTTGGCACGATGGCCCCGGCCTGGGGCGCCTGAGCGGTCACCGTTCCCGTTCCGTCTGCCGCGCTGGTAAAGCCCGCCTGCCTAAGGGCGGACGCAGCTTCCGAAACCTTCATTCCCACCACGTTCGGAACTTCGGCATTCACATTCGATGCGTTGACGCCATCGTCGTAGTTGGGGGCGATGCCGTAGTATTTGAGCATATCCGCGATGACGTCCCGCACATAGGGGGCGGCGCAGGTGCTGCCGTAAACCGTTCCCACCCTCGGCTCGTCAACGATGATGTAAACCAGATACTTCGGGTCCTCCGCAGGGAAGAAGGCCACGAAGGATGCCACGTTCTTGCCCGGGGCGATCCTGCCGTTTTCATATTTTTGAGAGGTCCCGGTCTTGCCGCCGATGGAGTAGCCGGGGATGTAGCTGTTTTTACCGCTGCCCTCCTCGACGACGCCCACCAGCAGTTCCCGCACCTTGGCGGAAGTTTCCTCCGAAATCACCCTGCGCACGGCCAGCGGCTCGTTTTCGAGGACCGTATCTCCATCCGTCGTATAAATGCCCTTGATGATGTGTGGCTGCATGAGCATTCCGCCGTTCACCACCGCGGATATGGCGGTGGCCATCTGCAACGCAGTGGCGGCAATGGTCTGGCCAAAGCCGATGCGGGCAAGGTCGAAGGATTTGATGTGTTTCTGGTTTCGGACGATTCCGCCGGCTTCGCCGTTCAGCCCCGAATTCGTGGAGGAACCGAACCCAAAGTTATAAATATATTCATAGAATTTGTCCGTGCCCAGCCTGAGGGCCATTTCCATGAAGGACGGGTTGCAGGAGTTCTGTACGGCTTTTGCCAGCGTCTGATGCCCGTGGTTGGTGGACCAGCACTTGATGCGCTGGCCATCTACAATTTTGAAGCCCGGGCAATTGAAGGTGGAACCTGAGGACACCTTGCCTTCCTCCAGGGCGGCCGCCAGGGTCATCACCTTGAAGACGGAACCGGGCTCAAAAGAGTCTGCCACAAGCCTGTTTCTCGACAGCGCAGAAAGGGCAGTCAGATCGTTTCTCGGAGGAGCGTTCAAATCGAAATCCGGCTTGACCGAAAGGGCCTTGATGTCCCCGGTTTTGACGTCCATGACGATCCCCATGGCGTAGTTCGCGTTGTTCACCGCGAGGCATTCCTCCACCTCCCGCTCCAGGGAGCTTTGGACCACCGCGTCCACGGTCAGCACGACGTCGCAGCCGTCCTCCGGCTCGACATAGGTCTCCGAGCCGTAGGGGATCTCCCTGCCGCTGCCGTCCTTTTCATAGACCAGCCTTCCGGCTGTTCCGGCAAGGTACTTGTCATAGGTCGCTTCGATGCCATCCTGTCCCACGCCATCGATGGTGGTGTAGCCGATGACCTGGGTCAAAAAGGCCTTAAGGGGGTAATACCGCTTGGTGTCCACAGAAAAGCTGACGCCCTTGAAGCCGCAAGCGCGCATCGCCCGGCTTTCCTCCTCGGTCAACTGGCGTTTGATGATGACCGCGGAACGGGTTTTATCCGTAACCTTGGCATAGACGGAGTCGTAATCCAGCCCGAGAATCCTTTCGCAGGCTTCGGCGATCCCTTCCGGATCGGTGACGTTGGGAATGTAAACCTCCATCGTGTCCGCCGAACCGCTCTGGGCCAGCACGATGCCGTTGACGTCCATGATTTTTCCCCGCTTTGCGGAGACCGTGCTGGTGCGGGTCCACTGGCTGGAAGCGCGTTGCTGCAGCGCTTCGGCCTCGATGACCTGAAGATGGAACAGCCTGCCCAAAACGGTGGAAAACAGCACCACAATGGCGAGCATCGTATAGAAAATTCGCCTTTTTATGAGCTGTTTTTTTGTCTTTTTCTGGATTTTGGAATCTTCCTTTCGGGGCAATGGAACATCTCCCATCTAAATGCCGAAACGCCGCGAAGGCGTTTCAGCTTTATTGCGACCGCCCTTCGGGCATGCGAATCGTCATTCCCCGCCGCCCTCAACCGGCACGCTGCTGACCGGAACGGCAGCATAGGAAGGCAGGAACGCCGACACGACTTCCTCGTCCATTTCCGCCCATTTGTCCACGTTCTCGAGCTGGGTGGACTCGGGGTAATCCATGCCGAGTTTCTCCTTGGCGATGATCTGGGCGGTGTTGATGTCCATGGCGTACTGAAGCTTGATGTTGAGGTTTTCGATCTCCTTCTCGATGCTGGCAATCTGGGATTTCAGCTTGCTGATTCTTAAGGAGGCAGCAGACATGCGCTCGTATCTCGCCACCAGCACGCCCGCAGCGCCAAAGAGCAACGCCGCAGCCACCACGACGCTCATCACCGCAGAAATTTTCAGCTTCTGCTTTGCCGCAGGCTTTGCAACCGGGGGCGCGGATTCTTCCTTCCGAACTTCGCGCTCCGGCTCATCATATTTATATGCGTTTGAAGTGGAAGTGTAGTACATATACTGGTTGAGCAGTGCTTTGGGCTCAGACATATCCGTTCCTCCTGTTGTGAAACGTTGGGAGACCCGTGGTGAAAGATGCGGTGTCGATCAGAGTTTTTCCACAGCCCGTAGTTTTGCGCTTTTTGCCCGGGGATTGTCGTTCAGTTCTTCTTCTTTCGCCGTCAGCGGTTTTCTGGTCAAGATGCGTACCTTTGGCATTTTTCCGCAGACGCAGAGCGGAGCGCTTTTGGGGCAGGTGCAGGGGTCCTTGAGTTCCGCAAAGGCCTTCTTAACGATCCTGTCCTCCAAACTTTGAAAGGTGAGCACGACCAGCCTTCCCTGCGGAGCGAGGCAGTCGACCATATCCTCCACAGCCTGCTTTAGCCCGGCGAGCTCGCCGTTGACCTCCACACGGATGGCCTGGAAGGTCCGTTTTGCGGGGTGGCCGCCTTCCCTCCTTGCTGCGTTTGGGATCGCAGCCTTGATGATTTCCACCAGTTGATGCGTGGTTCTTAGGGGCTGCTTTTTTCTCGCTTCGATGATGAACGAAGCGATCCGCGAGGCCCATTTTTCCTCGCCGTACTCCCTGAGGATGCGGGTCAGCTCGCCGTGATCGTAACCGTTCACAACGTCGTATGCGGAAAGCGCCGCGCTTTGATCCATTCGCATATCCAAGGGGGCGTCGACGTGATAGGAAAAACCGCGCTCGGGGTTGTCCAGCTGATAGGATGAGACCCCAAGGTCCACCAGCATCCCGTCCAGACTTTCGATCTTCAGTTCTTGCAGAATCCTGCGAATATCGAAAAAATTTCCCTTGACGGCCGTGAACCGTTCCCCAAACCGCTCGAGCCTTTTGCTTGCGGCAGCAAGGGCGTCGTCGTCCCGGTCGATCCCCACCAGCCTTCCACTTTGGGGCAGCGCAGAAAGCACGAGCTCCGCATGGCCGCCACCCCCCAGGGTGCCGTCCGCAAACACGCCTCCCCGTTCCGGCGCAAGGTGGTATAGGACTTCTTTCGGCATGACGGGTTTGTGGGAAAATTCCATGTCAGATACCCATGTTGGCCATGCTGGCCATCATCTCGTCGTATTCGGCTTCCATCTCCGCGTCCATGGCTTCCCAGGTCGCGGTGTTCCAGATTTCGATCCTGTTTGTGACGCCGATCAGCGTGGCTTCCTTCCCAAGCTGGGCAAAAGCCCTGAGTTTTGCGGGGATCAGGATGCGGCCCTGCTTATCCAGCTCGCAGTCCGTCGCCCAGGAAGAAAGGTATCGCACAAACTGCTGGGCCTGCTTGTCCGTCAACGGAAGGGCCGCGAGCTTTGCGGCAAGCTTTTCCCATTCGGGCAGCGACATTCCGAAAAGGCATTTGCCAAACCCTTTCGTGACAATAAAAGTGGTCCCCAAATCCTCCCTCCATTTCGAGGGGATGAAAAGCCTTCCTTTATTGTCCACCGTGTGATTGTGCGAGCCGATAAGCACTGCCGATACCTCTTCTTTGGTGCTGGTGCGTAAGAAAATTATACACCACTTCGCACCACTTTGCTACACATCTTCCCATTTTTGCTACTATTCTTCATTCAAATCGAATCTCCTTCTTTCCTTGCGAAATTTTTTAAAAAAATATAAATTCTTCGTACATCATGACCAATTGGGTCGAAAACATCTGAACGCAAAATAAAGAAGCCCCGGTTCCGGGGCTTCTTTACACGCTTTTTATGAGAGTTCCATGATCAATTTTGGATAGAAACCGAGGTGATCGCAGGACACCAGCACGTACTCGACGCCGTCCTGCACGCCTTCAAAGGCCGACCGGCAGCTCCTCCCGTGGAGGTGGCCATACACGACGCAATCGACGCCAAAGCGGGAAAAAAGGTCGGTGAACCCAGTGGGTTGCATCTGTTCCCCAAAGGGCGGATAATGGATCATCGCGAGCAGTTTGTCGCCCTCCTTCAACAGCTTTTTTGCCTCGTTGAGGGAAAGTTCCAGACGGATCAGTTCCCGAAGGTAGATCTTGCTGTCCTCCTGGGTGAAGCCGGGCGTGCCGGGGCTGGACCAGCCTCGGCTTCCGCAGACCACCAATCCGGGAAAGCGCATCGCATTGTTCTGCAGGGCGAAGGTATTATCCGAAAGAATGGAGCGCACCTTTGTCAGCGAGCCCCACCAATAATCGTGATTTCCCCGAATCAACAGCTTTTTGCCCGGAAGTTCCCCGATGGAGGAAATGTCCGGCGCCGCTTCGGCAATCGTCATTGCCCAGCTGATGTCCCCCGGGATCAGGACGACGTCTTCGTCCGCGATTCCCGCTTTTGCCCAGTTCTCCCGGATGCGCTGCCAATGGTCGCTCCAATGGGGGCCGAATATGTCCATCGGCTTGGGCCGGGCAAGGGACAGGTGCAGGTCGCCTATCGCAAATACCCTCATGACGCCCTAGACCAAGTCGTCGTCGTCAAGGGCATCGAGGTCCTCGTCTTCCGGTTCGTCAAATCCCAACTCCTTGTGGATCTCCTCGCGTTCGTCCTCGGGGATATCCTCAGGCTGAAGGGGGACGATCTCCATCTTGTCAAGGCTCATATCGTCGGATTCATCGGAAATATCTGCGGGGATAAGCTCGTCGTCCGTTTCGTTGGCGTCGTCTGACTCCTTGCGGTCATTGAAGCAGAATATGCAAAGCTCGTCACCGGGAATGGCAGGGTGTTCGCCGCACTCAATGCACATTTCTGCCAATTCCTCTTTCGGCATCTCGCCTTTCATTTCTCTTTTACAGATGGAACAGTACTGCTCCTCCTCGCGTATAAAATTGATGTCGCATCTGGGGCACTTCATTATGCTCATTTGGACGCCTCCGAAAGGGTGATTGCTGTAGCTACGACCATATTATGCAAACACCTTTATATGTTGTCAAGGAAAACTCGTTGCGAAATCAGGCGAAAACGGCAGGATCCTAGAGGTCGTCTAAATGCACGATTTGGCAAAAGACGAACCAAATAACCAGAAAAACCGTATCGATCGGGAATTGTGTCTGTTCTGGACCCCCGTTGGTCTGCATTGTTCACAAATGCATCGCCGGTTTGCATTTTGGTGTAACCTGCTTTCCCAAAAAAAGAACGCCCAGGAAAAAATTCCCCGCGGCGTTTCTGTGGATTCCTCAGTCTTCGGCCGGTTCCGCATCGCCGCTGCGCCTTTGGTTTATGAAGGTGCGGGCTTCGTCGGTGACGATCTGCTCGATCCGGTTTAAAACATCGTCGATCCCAAGTTTTTCTGCCGCGGAAAAGGCGATCGCCGGACCAAGGGCCCCGATGGCCTTGGATACGGAAGCGGCAGCGGCCTTGCGCCTAGTTTTTGGCAGCTTGTCCACCTTCGTGGCGATGATCGTATAGGGAATATTGTAATACTGCATCCAGACGAGCATCTGCCTGTCCGCCACTGTCGGCTCGTGTCGCGAGTCGAGCAACAGGAAAAGATGGGAAACATGGCCGGAACGAAGGTACCCTTCCATCAGTTCCGCCCATTTTCCCTGTTCGGTTTTCGGCGCTTTTGCAAAGCCGTAGCCCGGCAGGTCGACGAGATAAAACTCTCCTCCGTTGATGGAAAAGAAGTTGATCAGCCTCGTCTTTCCCGGGGTTGAGGAGGTCCTGGCAAGCTTTGAGTTGTTGCAAACCGCATTGATAAAGCTGGACTTCCCAACATTCGATTTGCCCACCATGGCGATCTGGGCCGCGCCGCCAAGCTCCGGCAGCGCGCTGCCCAGACTGCAGCTGGTGACAAATTCGGCTTTTTTGATGCGCAGCATCAGCTCACCACCTCGGGAGCGGGCGCCCTGTACCCGCGCATTTCGTCGATAAAGGGCGAAACGCTGTTCTTTTGGGTCAGCGCGGCTTCAAACACCTCGGAAAGCTCTTCCGCAAAAACGATGTTGAGGTTCTTGCGCACGGATTCGGCAAACTCCGGGACGTCCTTGGCGTTCTCCTTCGGAAGGATGACGGTGGTCATCCCTTCGCGCAGAGCCGCCAGGGTTTTTTCCTTCAATCCGCCGACGGGCAACACCCTGCCGCGCAGGCTGATTTCCCCCGTCATGGCGACGTCGCCCTTGACCACCCTTCCGGAAAGGGCGGAGACCATCGCCACAGCCATGGTGATGCCGGCGCTGGGGCCGTCTTTGGGAACGGCGCCTTCGGGGATATGGATGTGGAGGTCCACCTTTTCGTAAAACAGGGGGTCAATGTCCCATTTTGCGGCGTGGGTGCGGATGTAGGTATACGCTGCCTGGGCGGATTCGCGCATGACATCGCCCATCCTGCCCGTAAGCTCCAGCTTGCCCTTTCCCTTGAGCACCGCAACCTCGACGCGCAGCAACTCGCCGCCCACCCTGGTCCACGCCAGGCCGTTGGCGACGCCCACCTTATCCACCACGTCCCTCTCGCTCTTCCTGTACTTGGGTTTGCCCAATAGCTTATCCACCTGTTTGGGGGTGACGATGGCGCGCTTTTTGCTCCCCGTCACCACGGAAACGGCAACCTTCCTGCAAATGTCCGCGATCCGGCGTTCCAGCTCGCGCACTCCCGCTTCCCGCGTATAGCACTCGATGAGGTCGCGCAGGCTTTCGTCCGGCATGGAAACAGCCTTCGGCGGGAGACCGTGGGCCGCGATTTGCTTGGGAAGAAGATGCCTTTTGGCGATTTCCAGCTTTTCGTCGCTGGTATAGCTCGAAAGGGTGATCACGTCCATGCGGTCCAGCAAAGGCTGGGGGATCGTGTCGATCGAGTTGGCGGTGGTGATGAACATGACCTTGGAAAGGTCAAACGGGATTTCCATATAGTGGTCGCGGAACTCCTTGTTCTGGTTGCTGTCCAGCACTTCGAGAAGGGCCGCTGCCGGATCCCCCCGCATGTCGCTACACAGCTTGTCGACCTCGTCCAGCAACATCACAGGGTTCATGGATCCCGCCTGCTTCATCGCGGTGATGAACCTTCCGGGGATCGCGCCAATATAAGTGCGCCTGTGCCCGCGGATATCCGCTTCGTCCCGCACGCCGCCGAGACTCATTCTGGTGAAAGCCCGACCCGTCGCGTGGGCGATGGAGGTAGCGATGGATGTCTTTCCCACCCCCGGCGGTCCCACCAGGCAGAGGATCGTTCCGCCGGTGTCGTTCTTCAGCTTGCAGACCGCAAGGTGTTCGATGATCCTGTCCTTGACTTTTTCCAGCCCGTAATGCTCCTCATCCAGCACCTTTCTGGCGTTTTCAAGGTCAAAATTGTCCTCAGTAGTCTTTCCCCAGGGCAGATCGATCATCCAGTCCAGCCAGTTCCTGACCACAGGAACTTCATGGGAGCCGGAGGGCAGCTGGGCGTAGCGCTTGAGCTCTTTTTCCGCCTTGGCGCGCACCTCATCCGGCAACGGCAGGTCATCGATACGCTTTTTCAGCAGATCGAGCTCGTCCTCTTCCGTCTCGTCCCCGAGTTCCTTGTGGATTACCTTGAGCTGTTCCCGAAGGTAATATTCCTTCTGGGCTTTTTCAACGTTGGACTTGACCTGTTTTTGGATGCGTATTTCAATTTTTTGAATTTCTGTTTCCCTGCGCAGGATCCCAAGCAGCTTTTCGGCCCGGGTTCGCACATCCACACTGTTCAGAATCTCCTGCCTGTCCGCAATGTTCACCAAAACGCCGGCGGCGAGGGTATCGCAAAGCTTGCCGAGATCCTCCTCCACCAGCATGGTCAGCATGGTTTCGCCGCTGATCTTGCCGCTGGCGCGGCCATATGCCTCAAACGCTTGCGCGAGTTTCCTGGACATCGCCGCGGTCTCCAGCTCGGACATGTCGTTTTGCGGCTCAAGCAGGGTCACCTGCGCTTCGAAGTAGTCCTCGTCGGAAACGATCTCCTCCACTCTGCCGCGGAACAGACCCTCGGCAAAAACGCGCACGGAATCGCCCGGCAACCTCAAGACCTGCTTGATCCGGGCGATGGTGCCGATTTCGTACAGGTCTTCCTGCCCGACGTCGGTCTTCGTGGCGTCCTTTTGGGACACGAGAAGGCAAAGCCTGTCGTTCTCGACAGCTTCGTTGATTGCGGCAACGGTTTTTTCACGGCCGGCATCAAAGCTGATCACCATGTATGGAAAAACCGTCAGTCCCCGCAAGGGTATGAGCGGCATCAGCGTATTATCGTTGTCAATCATTTGTCTTCCTCCTACCAAGGAGTATTATACAGTCACGCCGTTGACGTTGCAAGCAAACCGGGCAGGGCAATGTATGGCATAAATCCCTTGGGTGTCGGTCCGCTCGTACTTATGCCAAAGATGCGTATTGCGCCGAAAACGCGCCCTTTTCGCGCACTATGTGCGTAAACGGAGCGGCCCGTTTGCCGCTCCGTCCAGAGCTTTGATCCGTTCTCACTCCACGGTAACTGATTTTGCCAGGTTCCTCGGCTTATCCGGGTCGAACCCGCGCAACGTCGCACAGTAATAAGCGAACAACTGCGCAGGGACCACGGAAATCAAAGGTGCAAGCTCATCCGCAATGTCCGGCAGGGGCAGCAGCTCGTCGATCCCCTCGAAGGATTCCGCCGCGGCATTCCCGGCGATCAGCATCACTTGGGCGCCCCGGGCCTTGACCTCCTTGATGTTGGAGGCGAGCTTCTCCCGCAGCATCGACTGGGTGGACATCGCCACGACGAGGGTCCCCTTTTCAATCAGCGCGATGGTCCCGTGCTTCAGTTCGCCGGCGGGGAGTGCTTCGCTGTGAATGTAGCTGATCTCCTTTAGTTTCAGGGAGCTTTCCATCGTAGCCGGCTGGTCCAGCCCCCGGCCGATGAAGAACACGTTCCCCTGGGTGAAATGCCTGCGGGCGGCGCTTTGGGCGTAGCCCGAAAGCTCCAGCGCGTTTTCCACAAGGTCGGGAACCGCCATCAGCCCATGAAGCAGTTCGGCGTACTTCTCGTCCGAAAGATGGCCCTTCGCCCTGCCCAGCTCCATCGCCAGCATGAAGAGTACGGCGAGCTGGGTGGTGTATGCTTTGGTGGAGGCGACGGCGATCTCCGGCCCTGCCCAGGTATAGGCCACCATGTCCGACTCCCTGGAAACTGTGGAACCCACCACGTTGGTGATGCAAAGGACCTTTCCGCCGCCTTGTTTGAAGGTGCGCAGGGCCGCGATGGTGTCCGCCGTTTCGCCGGACTGGCTGACGACGATACAGAGGTCCTCTGGCAACAGGATGGGGTCGCGGTAGCGGTATTCGCTGGCGATATCCGCCTCCACCGGTATTCTGGCAAAGGATTCGATCCACCTTTTCCCCACGAGACCGGCGTGGTACGCGGTGCCGCAGGCGCAGATGACGATGCGCTTCACAGAGCGCAAAAATGCTTCGTCGACCCCCTCCAGCCGGATTCGCCCTTCGAAAATCCTCGGGATGATGGTGCTTTTCAGCGCCCGGGGCTGCTCGAAGATCTCCTTTAACATGAAATGCTCGTAGCCGCCCTTTTCCGCAGCGGAAATGTCCCA
Organism: Christensenellales bacterium; assembly: GCA_050945915.1. Lineage (GTDB taxonomy): Bacteria > Bacillota > Clostridia > Christensenellales > CALWSW01 > CALNBC01. Next base: position 26,307 of record JBMNTV010000007.1, on the reverse strand, counting down.
GTCGACGCGGAAATGCTCCCGGTTCACCGGATTTCCGTCGCAGTCAAACAGGCGGATGCCGTCAGCTTCCACCACGGCGATGTCGTTCTCACCTAAGAAGCAAACATCCCTCGTATGCTTGATCAGGGCGGAAACATCGCTGGCGAGATAGTTCTCGCCCTGGCCAAAGCCCACCACCAACGGGCTTTCCCGCCGGGTGCAGACGATCTTGCCCGGTTCCTTAGCGCAAACGGCAGCCAGGGCATAGGAGCCGGATAGGCGGGAGACCGTCTGAAGCATGGCCTGCTTCAGATCGCCTTTATAATTGTAGGAAAGCAGATGGGCGATGACTTCCGTATCCGTTTCGCTGCGGAACTCGTACCCTTCCTGCATCAGCCATCTCTTCAGCGAAGCGTAATTCTCGATGATGCCGTTGTGCACAACGGCGATATCCGCATTCTTGGAAACATGGGGATGGGCGTTTTCGTCGCTGGGTTCGCCGTGGGTGGCCCAGCGGGTATGCCCGATCCCGGTGGTGTTTTTTGGAAGTTGCCCATCAATCTCATCTTCCAGCGAGGAGACCCTCCCCTTCTTCTTGATCACGCGCAATCCGCCCATTTCTGAAAGGGCGATCCCCGCGCTGTCGTATCCGCGGTATTCGAGGGCTTTCAGCCCTTCGATGAGCAAAGGTGCAACAGGTTGCCTGCCTGCACAGCCAACAATTCCGCACATATATGTTTCTCCTTGCAGCCATTTTTGCGCTTCCAAGCCTTTTGTTCCCGGGTTGCCCCGGATTTTTGGGCTTGGAAAAGGCTGGCGCACAGCCCCGGAGCATCCGCCGAATCTTTCGATCACTCCGGACCTCGTCGACCGGTTTCCCGGCCCTGGCGCTAGTTTTTCACCGCTCTTACTGCGCCTCCTTCTCGCTCTTTTTTGCGGCGCGTGTCTTCACACTTCTCTCGTATTTTAGCATATGCGGCATTCTTTTCATAGTTCATAATGTGTACAAGTTCCGTTCCCCCTTTGGGCACAAAAAAAGACGGCGGATTGAACCCGTCCGTCTTTGCTTTTTTGTTCAGGCCTTGCTTTCCGAAGCGGAGAGCAGCCGCGCCTCGTTTGCGGGGGCTTCTTTCCATTCGCCGAAGGCGATGTCCAACACTTCAGAAAGGTGGCTGACTGTGATCACCGTCATCCCCGCGAAGCGCTGCTTTTCCGCCGCATTTTCTTCGGGGATGATCACCCTTGTGGCGCCCGCAACCGCGGCGGCGGCGAGCTTGCACCGGATCCCGCCCACGGACCGGACATTGCCCCGAATTGAGACCTCTCCCGTCATCGCCAGCCTACAATCCGCCGGCCGCTCAAGGATGGCGGAGGCCGTCGCCACGGCGATGGCGATCCCTGCGCTGGGGCCGTCAATGGGTACCCCGCCCGGAAGGTTGATGTGAATGTCGTAGTCCCGGGCGTCGATGCCTTCTGTCAGGCGAAGGGCGGTCAGGGCGTTTTCCACCGAAGCCGCGGCAGTCCCCTTTCGCCTTAGCCTTCTGTCGCCGGTGTTCATTTCCTCCTCGTCGATGACGCCGGTGACTTTCAGCGTTCCCTTTCCCCTTTCGGCAGGCGTTGCGAGGGCTTCGATCTCGATCAGCATTCCTGTGCCGTCCCCCATGACCGCAAGCCCGTTGGCGGTGCCGATGGAAGCGGATTGCGGAACGCACCGTTCCACCCTGGCGCGGTAACGGCAGGTGGACGCCACCCATTCCACGTCCTCAAGGGTGATGTTGTCCCGCCCTTCCTGCATGGCCAAACCGGCGGTGAGCTGGACGATGTTGTTGATCTCCCGGCCGGAGTTGGCGTATCTTGCCGCGGCCTGGGCTGCAGCCTTTTCTATGGTCAGGCCGGTTTTTGCCACCGCTTTATGGGCGATTTCTTCCAGCTCGTCGGTCCGCAACGGGCGAAAAAAGATCTCGATGCACCGGGAACGGATCGCGTCGGGAATGTCTTTGGGCGTTTTGGTGGTAGCGCCGATCAGCCGGAAATCCGCGGGCATTCCGTATTTGAAGATGTCGTGGATGTACGGCGGAATGGCGGTATCGTCCGGCGAATAATAGGCGCTCTCAAAGAAGACTTTCCGGTCTTCCAGAACCTTCAGCAGCTTGTTCATCTGCATGTGGGGAAGCTCTCCGATCTCGTCCAGAAAGAGCACGCCGCCGTTAGCCCTGGTCACAGCCCCCGGTTTGGGTTGGGGAATGCCTGCGTTTCCCAGAACGCCAGCGCCCTGGTAGATCGGGTCGTGCACCGAACCGATCAACGGGTCCGCGATGGAGCGTTCATCGTAGCGCACGCAGGTTGCGTTGACTTCTATAAAGGGAGCGTCCTTCGAAAAGGGCGAGTGTTTCGTGGATTTGGCGTATTCCAGAACCAGCCGGGCCGCGCAGGTCTTGCCGATTCCCGGCGGGCCATAGATCAACACATGCTGAGGATTGGCGCCGCAAAGCGCGGCTTTAAGCGCGCGGATGCCGTCCTCCTGGCCAACGATGTCCGAAAGGCAGGTGGGGCGGGTGCGCTCGGAGAGAGGTATGGTCAACGTAGTAGCCCTCAGCGCGCGCAGCTTCTGATACTCCCTGTCGGAATTCTTGAAGGAGCCCGGAACCGACGGGGGCCTTGCGCCGTTGTTTCGCCGGACGACGAAAAACAACACGCACATCATCATGGCGATCTGAAGTACGGCGAGCACTGTCTGGGTATCCAAGTTTCCACCTCCGCATAAAAAAGCGAGCGCGCTTTCAAGAAACGCTGCTCGCTTAGTATGGAGTGGGCGAGCCATAATATGCCCGCCAGATATTGTCGTTCTCAGTCCTGCTTGACTGCTTTTTGAATCATATCTTGCTTGGTGTCGTACAATTCCTGGGACAGGTCGACCTTATAGACATGGGGATTATACAGCCTTCTGTACGCTTCCCAGAAGGTCGAAAGGTCCTGCGCCGCGTATTTTTGGATTTCGTGCACATTCGGGGGCTGGTAAACCTGTTTTCCGTCCACAAAAATCGGAACGAGGAGTTCCTTCAGCGTGTAGTTGGTGATCTTCATGGTCTTCCAGGTTTCCACAGGGTCGAAGATGCGCAAAGGCTGCGTCGTGTCGATGGTTTCATGGTCCAGCATGATCAGGTCCGCAATCGCCATGCCCGAATGGGAATCGTAAATCCTGACCAGTTTTTTATAGCCGGGATTGGTCATTTTGATGGGATTGTCCGAAAGCTTGATCTTGGGCACCAGCTTGCCGTCAACCTCTTCTGCAGCCAGCTTATACACCCCGCCAAGGGCCGGGCAGTCGTCGCTGGTGATCAGCTTTGTTCCGACGGCCCAGACGTCGATCGCCGCGCCCTGCATCTGCAAATCGCGGATCAGCATTTCGTCCAGATCTCCGGACGCGAAGATCTTGGCGTCGGGGAAACCCGCTTCGTCCAGCATCCTGCGCGCTTCACGGGAAAGATAGGCGAGGTCGCCGCTGTCCAATCGGATTCCGATGGGCTCGTGCCCCCTGGCCCGAAGTTCTTTAAAAACGGTAATGGCGTTGGGCACGCCGCTTTTGAGGGTGTCGTAGGTGTCCACCAGCAGCAGGCAGGCGGTGGGATACACCTGGGCATAGACCCGAAAAGCCGTCAACTCGTCGGGAAAGGACATCACCCAGCTATGGGCGTGGGTGCCTTTGACGGGAATATCGAACATCTGGCCGGTGAGTACGCAACTGGTCCCGCAGCAGCCGCCGATATAGGATGCCCGCGCGCCGTAAATCCCGGCGTCCGGCCCCTGGGCGCGGCGCAGTCCGAACTCCATGACGTCCGCGTCACCTGCGGCGTATTTCACACGGCTGGCTTTGGTGGCGATCAGCGTCTGGTGGTTGACGATGTTCAGGATCGCCGTTTCCAGAAGCTGAGCCTCAAAAATCGGCGCTTTGACCCGCACGATGGGTTCGTAGGGGAACACCACCGTCCCTTCCGGAACCGCATAGATCTCGCCCGAGAACCTGAAGTTGCGCAGTTCCTGCAAAAAATCCTCGTCAAACAGGTTCAACGAACGCAGGTAGTCGATGCTTTCCTGGTCAAAGTTGAGGTTGTTGACGTAATCGATCACCTGCTCCAAGCCTGCGGCAAGGGCATAGGTTGAACCGTTTCTGGGCGGACGGAAGAACATATCAAACACGACGATGTTTTTGTGCATGCCCTGTTTGTAGTAGCCATACATCATCGTCAGCTCGTAAAGGTCAGTCAAAAGGGTAAGGTTACGCATCAGGGAGCGCCTCTCTTCTAAAATCTCATTCAGGCATCCGGCACAGTGGTTGCCATCATGCCGGATGTGCCGCTATTGTTCTTTTTGCTCGGAATCTATTGCATCCGCCGCGCCGTCCGGATCAACGCTTTGGCCTTGGGAGTTCTCGAAGCAGCGATTTTCCACTTCAACCCAGTTGTCTTCTGTTGCGCCGTTTGTCGGCCGGGCGGTTTCGTCATCATCCCTCGGGCATTGCGCGAAGTATGGCGCAGCCCCCACCAGCACGCCCGTGCGCTTTTCTTTGAGATGCCGCCAGATCATAAATGCGATGCCCGCAACGAAGAGCAACGCGCTCAAAAGCTGGGAAACCCGCACACCGCCCCAGTACAGGCTGTCCGTCCGCAGCCCCTCGACGAGGGCGCGCTCCAGGGCATAAAGGGTGATGTACCACAAAAAGCAGTCTCCGCGATGCTTGAAGCGTTTGCCCATCAGCATGATGAACGCGAAAATCAGCAGACACCACATGGATTCATAGAAAAAGGTGGCGTAATGGATCGTATTCGTCGCGTCGATCTTCACGGCCAGGGGAAACCACATATGGGCCGGATTGGTGACGACGATGCCGTACGCTTCCTGGTTGAAAAAGTTTCCCCAGCGGCCGATGGCCTGTCCCAGCACCAAAGCGGGGGTTACAGTATCCGCCAGACTCCAGAAATTGATCTTCTTATACCTGCAGAACAGAACGCCCGCGATGACGCCGCCGATCACCGCGCCGTAAATCGCGAGGCCCCCTTCCCATAACCTGAAGATCTTTGTCAAATCACCCCGAAACAGATCCCATTCGAAAACGACGTAATACAGTCGGGCGAATATGACTGCAGAAGGAATCGCCCAGATCGCGAAGTCAATCAGGTCGTCCTGCTTGATGCCGTAGCGCTTGGCCCGACGGTAACTGAGGATGATGCCGATAAACACCGCAGCCGCGATGAGCACGCCGTACCAATAGACGTCCCTTCCAAATAACGTGAATGCTACCCTGCTTGGGTTGGTCATGATTAGCCTCCGATCAGTTGAATCGCACCATGTACTTTCCCATCATAAAACCTCGTCAGCCTAAAATCAAGCATTGGTAGCCAGTTATTCCCTTCGGCAGCCGGAAATTTCCGCCCTTCGAACTGCCCATTGGGATCTGTTTTCTGTTCTTTATCCATTGTCCCGCCTCGACGCCGCCGGCGGGGCATTCCAAAAAACGCACCGCGATTTTTGGGGCTGTGTATTGGAATCACTACTGCTCGAAGGAGCCGCCGCCGATGAACTCTCGTAGTATTGAGGTCCTGGGAATTTCAAATTCATCCTCGGGATTGGGGTCCACAAAGTACTTCAACAGCTTTGCGAGGTAGTTCGCCTCGATGAAATTCGGGTTGTCCTGCGGGACCTGCTTCAAAAGGGGGATGGCGTATTTCTTCAAAAAGAGCAGCTCGTACACAAGGGTGGAATTGAACATGACGTCGCACTGTTCCTGATAGGGGAAGATCCAGCGGTCCTCGCCTTCGCGGACGCTGGTCCACATCGCCAACGTCCTTTCCGCGGACATGCCGCGATACAGATGGTCGCGCACCAGCCGGCGGATGAGCCGCACGTTGGATGTGGAAATCCTGTCGTGGGAATCGAGGTTGAGCTGGGTCAGCGCGCTGATATATACCTTAAACTTATCGTCCGGATCCACCATTTGGGTCATGGCGTCGTTCAGCCCGTGGATTCCCTCGATCAACAGGATCTGGTCGGGCAGGAGTTTCATCACCTTGCCGGGAACGCTCTTTTTCTTCTTGAAGTCGAAACGGGGCGTCTGCACCTCTTTCCCCTGAAGCAGATCGTGCAGATGCTGGTTGAACAGCGGAACGTCCAGGGCGTTGATGTCCTCCAGGTCATAGGTTCCGTCCGCCCTGGGCTTCAGGGCGCTGCGTTCCCTGTAATAATTGTCCAGAGAAATCATGGCCGTTTTCCGCTCGGCGGCCCGAAGCTGGACAGACAGCCTTTGGGTAAACGTCGTCTTTCCGGAGGAGGACGGTCCCGCGACCAGCACCACCCGCCGCTTATCGCGGACGATGCGGGAGGCGATCTCCGAGATCGTGCGCTCGTGCAGCGCTTCGTTCACCCTGATGAAATCCCGGAGCTTCCCACTTTCCACCAGATCGTTCAGATCCGGAACGGTTCCGACGCCCAAAATGTCCGCCCAGCGCTCGCTCTGGCGGAAAACATGGGCCAGTTTGGGGCTGGGGGTGAAGCGCAGCTCGCCCTGGGGATCCTTCTGCCTTGGGTAAAGCAGCACAAAGCCCGGGGGAGACATCACCAGAGCAAAGCGGCGGACGTATCCCGTAGAGGGCGGCATATGCCCGAAAAAGTATTCCGAAATCCCGCCGCAGGAATAGACTTTAAAGACCGCGTCTTCCCTGTGTCGCAGGAGCCTGGCCTTGTCGATATTGCCTTCCGCCCGGTAAAAGGCGATGGCTTCCTCCCGACTGATCAGGCGACGGATGAAGGGTTCATCCTTTTCGCAGATCTTGCGCATCTCCCTTTCGATCCGCTCGAGTTCAAAGGGCGAGAAATCCTCCTCCCCTCGGATTTCGCAGTAAATCCCCTCGTTCATCGCGTGCTGGATGGAAAGCCTGTTTTCCGGCATCGTCTTTTTGACAGCCTGAACAAGCACGTGCATCAGCCCGCGCAGATAAACGTCGTTCCCGGTTTTATCGGCAGGGGTCAAAAACTGGATGTCCTCCCCACCGACAGGCTTGTATGAAAGCTCCTTGACGGAGTTGTTGACCAGGGCTGCAACGACGGGTACCGGGGAGCCGGGCCCGTTCTCCCCGATCAGCGCAACCAAAGATTCGCCGATCTTACAGGATGCTTCCGCACCATTGAGCTTGAATGTTACCCTATCCATACAGGACCCTCCTTGGTCTGCTTTGATCTATTATACACGATTATCATTGAGTCTGCGACTTTTTAACATCGGGATGAATAAAAGAAGCCCGCCCCTTTCCGGCGGGTCTGGGGCATTCTTCAGCTAAGGATGAATTTTTCAATGACATGGGCAACGCCGCACTCGTTGTTTGACGGCGCGATGTAATCCGCCACGGCTTTTGCGCCGGCCGTTCCGTTCGCCATGCAAACCCCCAGCCCCGCGGCTTTGATCATCGAAATATCCGAGTCGGTGTCGCCCACTGCGATCACCTGATCCGCAGATAACCCGCGGAGCTTCGCCGCCTGAAGCACAGACACCCCTTTTACGATTCCCTTCGGCGTGATATCTATGATATTTTTGTCCGAGATTTGAACTTCCGCCCGGTCGCCGATGCGGTTGCGCAACACCTCTGCTGCGGATTGGATGATTGCGGGGTCCACCATCACGGTGCCTTTGTTGAAGTCTCTTTGGTGGTCGGATCCGTAGTCCAGTATTATTCCCGGCATACCGAGATAATGCTCGATCGCGCGCGCATCGTCGCCCTCCTTTTCGTAATAATAGTCCATTCCCGAAAAGCAGAACCAGAACCAGCCGTTTTGCCTGCAGCAGTCCGCCAGGTCAGAAATCGCGTCCGCAGCGACAAAGGCTTCATAGAGCGTGTCAGCGCTGGGATATCGACTGATCAGTGCGCCGCCTGCGGACAGGATCAGCCCCTCCAGCCCCGCCAGTTCCATCATCCGGGCGGCAGCCCGATAAGGCCTGCCGGTTGCGATCATGACTTCGACACCTGCGCAAATCGCAGCGCGCATTGCTTCGATGTTCCTTTCCGGCAGGATCCTATCGTCGGTCAGGAGAGTGCCGTCCACATCCAGCGCGATCAGCTTGTACGCCATATTGCCCCCTTGTGAAATGTATGTACATGTTTATTATAGTTTTTCCCAGTTTCTCTGTCAACAAATCCCCCTTCCTTTCTTCACCGTTTATTCATTTATGGCGCTTCCGGTACGCTTTACATTGCATGGGGTTCATGAGATAATATCCATGTCTGTGATCGCGGAGGAGACTAGTGTTGAACCGGCGCAAAATCAGTGCAATAACCGCATATGTCCTTTCAGCGCTGCTCTTTTGGGGCTGCGTTTCTTCGGATGTCCCCACCGAAACGCCGTCTCATTCCCCCATCGTGTCGGAAGCGACGCCCTCCCCCACGCCCGGGGTGGATTTGACGCCGTCGCCCACGCCGGAGCTTACCCCCGCACCCACACCCACCCCTTCCCCCTCCCCCGCGCCCTCGCCTACACCCATCGTCTATGACATTGCGGACTTTCTTCCCACGGAAGATTTACATATCCGCTACGAGTCCAGCCTTTCCGGCGGATATATTGAAACCTATGTCGAATATACCGACGAAAATGAATCCGGTCGGGCGGTGCAGCACAGGGTCATTTCCACCTCCCGCCGCAGTCCGGAGGTACGCGTGACTCGCTGCGAAAACGGCCGCATCTTCGTTGCCTATGAAAAAAGCGGGGTGGGCTATACCTACCGCTTCCTGGACCATTCCAGCAACATCGAAGACATTCTTTTAATGGAACCGGTGGAAGTGGGAACTTCCTGGCCGGTGGACGGCGGTGTGCGGACGATCACCGCGGTGGATCACATCATCGACCTTTCCATCGGTTCCTACCGCGCCGTCGAAGTTACCACCAGCTTCGATTCAAGCAGAAAAACCCTTCAGTATTACGTTCCCGCCATCGGCCTGGTGGCGGAGTACACGCTGGAAAACGGCGCGTATACCGACGCTTATGAGGCGACGCTGCTCTCCTCGGACCAGGGTTTTTCCCAGTTGATCCGGTTCTATTACGCCCAGCCCTTAACCGATACCGTCCGGTACGAGAGCCGCTCGGTCAACATCAAGCCGAATTCCTCCATGGGTTCGCGCTTTGTCAACCAGTTTCGCCGCGTGCCCTCCGGCAAAGGCCTGCTCGCGCTGGACGGACTTTCGATCAGATCCATCCGGCTGGACAGCAAGGGCTATGTCCATGTGGATTTTTCCTCTTCCCTGACCAGGATCGTTTCCTCTGTGGGCAGGGCCACCGAAAGCCTGATCCTGATCGCCCTGACCAACACCTTCTGCGACTATTATCAGTCGGACAGGCTGTACATCACCGTTGCCGGTGAACTGTATGAATCGCCCTACCGCTTCTTTATGGAGGGGGACTACCTTTCCCCCGACGATTCCAGGGTGAAGGCTCTGGATTAACACAAGATACAACAATAAAACAAAAGCTACCAAAAGCGGCAGCTTTTGTTGTTCTTGCCTGGTTTTAATCGTCTCAGTTGCCTTTCCTTGCGCTCATGATCTTTGAAATCTCGTCCAAAACATGGTCCGCCACGGCGCGCTTGGTTCCGGAATAATCGACAGAGCTTCCGTCCGCAAGATAAACGGTCACGCAATTCGTATCGACACCGAAACCGGCATCTGCGCGGGAAACATCGTTCGCGACGATCAAATCAAGGTTCTTGCGGCGCAGCTTTTCGACAGCATAGGCCCCCAGCTCCCTGGTTTCGGCAGCGAAGCCGCAAAGCACCCGATCACCCTTGATTTCACCCAAAGTGGCGAGGATGTCCGGCGTTTTTTTCAGCTTCAGGGTCATGCCGTCCGCCCCGGTTTTCTTGATTTTGTCGTCCGCGTATTCCTCCGGCGTAAAATCTGCCGGGGCTGCGGCCTTGATGGCGCAGTCAGAGGATTTGAACTCCTGGACGACGGCATTGAGCATATCCTGCGTGGACAGGACGTCGATCACTTTGACCCCGGCAGGCTTGGGAATGCTGACCGGGCCGGAGACCAGCACCACCTCCGCTCCCCGGTCCCTGGCGGCTTCGGCGATGGCGTAGCCCATTTTTCCTGTGGAGCGGTTGGTCAAAAAGCGCACCGGGTCGATCATTTCCCTGGTGGGGCCGGCACTCACCAGCACCCGCTTCCCCGCAAAATCCTTCTTGGGATAAAGGGTTGCCAAAATGGCAGAAACCAGGGCGTCCACGTCCGCCAGTTTGCCCACGCCCACATCTCCGCAGGCGAGCAGCCCCTCGATGGGCTCCACAAAGACGCAGCCCCGCTCTTTCAGCAGTTTCATGTTCGCGGTGTTCGCAGCGCTTAAGTACATCGCGCTGTTCATCGCAGGAGCGATGAGCACCGGTACCGTCAGCGCCATGGCCACGGTGGTCAGCATGTCATCCGCGATGCCGTGGGCGTATTTGCCGATGAAATTGCCGGATGCGGGCGCAACCACAAACACATCCGCCCTTTTGGCAAGGGAGATGTGTTCCACCTCATATGGCCGCTCCCTGGTAAAAAGCCCGGTGGCAACCGGGTTCTTCGTGATCGTTTCAAAAGTCAGCGGCGTGACAAAACGGGTGGCAGCTTCCGTCATCACCACCACCACATCCAGATCTTTTTTTACCAGGGCAGAAGCAAGCTCCACCGCCTTATAGGCGGCGATTGAGCCCGTTACCCCCAAAAGGACGGTTTTTTTACCGTGCATCACTTGACATCAACCTGCCGTTCATAGAAAATCCTGCCTCCGAGAAGATCATCCATCGCGGCTGTCACCGGCTTGGCCTGGGCGTCCGGTGATTTTTGCGGATGTTCGACGATTTCCCGCGCGCGGGTCGCCACCACGCTCACCAGCGTATAGCGGCTGTCCACCCTTTCCATTAGCTTGTTCAACGGAGCGTGTATCATGTCCAGTCCTCCATCAATTTTTTCACCAGTTCAGCGTTTCGACTGACTCTGCTCTTTTCTGCGGTCACGATGGCCTCGATGGTCGTGACCGCCTTCTCGATATTATCATTGACGACGACATAATCATACTCGCCGATCATGCGCATTTCCTCCAATGCGGTTTTGAGCCGGATTTTTTTCGAATCCTCGGATTCTGAGGCGCGGTGTTCCAGCCTTGCCTTCAGCTCTTCCATGACCGGCGGCGCAATGAAGATCAAAACGGCGTCGGGAAAAGTCTCTTTGACCGCCAACGCGCCGTGATAATCGATTTCAAGTATGATGTCGTTACAGGCTTCGATTTCGGCTTCGATATTGGCTCGCGGAGTCCCGTAATAGTTCGAATTATAGAGCAGCACGTGCTCAAGAAGCTCCCCATCACGGATCATCCGTTCGAATTCTTCCTTGGTTTTGAAGAAATAGCTCTTGCCTTCCTCCTCGCCCTGGCGTTTTGCCCTGGTCGTTGCCGAAACCGATAGCTTCACGCCTGGGTTCCGGTTGATGACAGCCTTGCAGATTGTGCCCTTTCCCACGCCCGATGGCCCCGAAACCACAAGCAACAGGCCTTTATGATTCTCCATCTCGTTCCCTCCAAGAATAGTGTAATGGCATCAATCCTCGTCATGATTCTTTTCCGCATCCTTGCCAAGGGCCCTGTGGGCTACGGTCTCCGGCTGGACGGGCGAAAGCACGACGTGATTGCTGTCCATAATGATCACAGCCCGGGTTCTTCTGCCGTATGTGGCGTCGATCAGCCTTCCGGCTTCCCTCGCTTCCTGAATGACGCGTTTGATGGGGGATGATTCCGGCTTGACGACCGCCACCATCCTTCCGCCCGCGATGATGTTTCCAAAGCCTATATTGATCAGCTTGCTCTGCATGGTTACTCCTATTCGATATTCTGAACCTGTTCCCGTATCTTTTCGATCTCGGCCTTCCCCGCAATCACCAGATTCGCGATCTCAAGATCTGAGGCCTTTGAGCCGATGGTGTTGATTTCGCGGTTCATTTCCTGAACCAGAAAATCCAGCTTTCTGCCGGTCGCTTCCTTGGACGAGAGCATTTGCTCCATTTGATCGAGATGGCTCGTCAGCCGGACCAGCTCCTCGGTGATGCTTGCCCTGTCCGCAAACAGGGCGACCTCCATGGCCAGGCGGGACTCGTCCACAGAAGCGTCCCCCAAGAGCTCTGCGATCCGCTCGTGCAGCCGCTTTTGATAATCCGCCACCACCAGCGGCGCCCTTTCGGCGATCCTGGCGATGAGGGCTTTCAGGCTTTCGCCCCTTTTTGAAAGATCCGCACACAGGCGGCCGCCCTCCTCCTGCCGCATTCTGACCAGCTCGTCCGCTGCGGCGCTTGCGGCTTCGGCGGCCATCTCAACAAGGGATTGCTGGTCTTCTTCCGCCTCGGTGACGGTGAGCACGTCCGGATGCCGGAGCGCTGTGGACAGGGTCATGTCCCAGGGAAGGCCGGTGGCCTCTGCCGCCTCTTCCCCTGCGCGAAGATAGGCCAGCAGCAGGTTCTTATCCACACTGACGGTGCGGGCGTCGCTCCTGGTGTTCTTGTAGTTCACAAAAACGTCCACATGCCCCCGGGAAAGCTTTTCGGCCAGGACTTTGCGGATCGCGTCCTCAACAAAGCTGACCGAACGGGGAAGCCGGACCGAAATGTCCAAAAAACGATGATTCACACTTTTTAGTTCGACGGTGAGCTCCCTGCCGTCCCGGCTGGAAACGGCCCGGCCGAAACCCGTCATGCTGTTTGCCAAATTGCGCCCTCCAGTCAGTCTTTGATCAGACAAAAGTTCATTATAGTATAACACATTAAAGGAGCTTCAACAACTCGTCTCCTTCTGGCGCGGGGATGGGTGCGCCGTCCATGGCGATGCCCTTTTCCACCGCTTTTCCGATGATTGCGGCGGGAATCCCCGCAGCATTCAGGGTGGCGCAAAGCACTTCGCCTTTTTCGGTTGCGATGATGAGCACACCGCTGCTGATCAGCCTGAGCGGGTCCAGGGAAAGGGCCGCGCAGGCTTTTTGGGTGATGCCCAACACGGGGATGGACTTTTTGTCGATCTCCACACCGCAGCCGGAAGCGTCTGCCATTTCCCAAATAGCGCCGAGTACGCCGCCTTCCGTCGCGTCGTGCATCGCCGAAACACCGCCCACAGTGCAGGCGATCCGGCTCTCCCGCGTGACGGAAAACTGGGTGGAAAGGGCGTTTGCCTCTATAAATTCCGCCTCGGTCCACACGTCTTCCAGCTTGCTCTTATGGTCGCTGGCAAGGATGGCGGTACCCTCAAGGCCAGCCCATTTGGTCATGACGATGTCGTCCCCCGGCCGCATGCCCGAGGTGGTGATCAGCCCTTTATGCGGCACCTTCGCCACTACAGAGGCGGAGATCACAGGCCTTGTGACGGCGTCGGTGATCTCAGTATGGCCTCCGAGCACGTCCACTCCACAATGGATCGCGGCGTCGGAAATGTCCGCCGCAAGGGAGGAGATGTATTCCTCGGTGGTACCGGGGGGCAGCAGCATGGTGACCAGCAATCCCACCGGTTCCGCGCCGCAGGCCGCCGCATCGTTGCAGCAGACGTGAACGGCCAAGGCCCCGATGTTCCCGGTGGCCGCGGTGATGGGGTCTGTCGAAAGGACGCACAGTTCGCCCTGCAAATCGATGGCCGCGCAGTCTTCGCCGACCGCGCACCCCGCGACCACTTCGCTCCTCGTGCGGCAGAATCTGTCCAGCACCAGATTTTTCAGTTGCTCGTTGGTGAGCTTTCCCAATCTCATCTATTGCGTTCCTTATTGGTCCTTCGGGTTGGTTTCGTTGGGGAATTCTTAAATCGGCGGTTTGCGCAACCGCCCGGCGATGCCGCCTATAAATAAGGGGCATCGTGGAATCTGCGGAGTATTCATCAACAAAAGCGCAGGATCACGCCTGCGTCCGCCAATCCGCAAAAAGCAAAGCCTTTTCCCGAATTTTGGTGATACGCAAAATATCGTACCACTTTTCGCGATTCAGTTCAACAGCTGCGTAAATTCCTGCTCAGACAGCACTCTGACCCCGAGCTTTTGTGCTTTTTCCAGCTTGCTGCCGGCGTTTTCTCCGGCGACGACCAGGTCCGTCTTTTTGCTGACGGAACCGGAAACATTGCCGCCCAGCCTTTCGATGATCTCCGTCGCCTCGCTCCTGGTCATTGAGGACAACGTGCCGGTCAGTACCACGGTTTTGCCGGCAAAGGCGCTGTTTTCAGTCGCGGCTTTTTCGTCCGGCACCGGGATGACGCCAAGGGCCAGAAGTTCGTCCACCTGGGCGGAGATCCGCTCGTCCGAAAAGAATTCCACGATGGATTGCGCCACCACGGGACCGATTTCCGGTACGGTCATGAGGGTTTTTGCATCCGCTTTTCGCAGGTTTTCCAGCGTTCCGAAGGCCGCGGAAAGATCCTTCGCGGTTTTTGCCCCCACATTCGGGATCCCCAGCGCAAACAGAAAGCGAGAAAGGGGCTGATTCTTGCTCTTTTCGATTTCTTTCAGCAGCTTTGCCTCGCGCTTGTCCCCGAAACCTTCCATGCCGGAGAGGGAGCCAGGGGCAAGCCTGTAAAGGTCGCAGACGGAGTCAAATCCCAGGCGTTCGGCCAGAAATTCTGCGGTTTTTTCCGAAAGATTCTCGATATCCATCCCCCCCCGTGAGGCAAAATGGGTCAACCTGCCCACGATCTGAGGCCGGCAGGAAAGGGAGTTGGTACAAAAAAGGTGTGCGCCCCGCTCTTCGACATGCGCTCCGCAGGCAGGGCAGGTCTTCGGCGGTTGGACGCGTTCTTTCGGCTCGTCCCCCGGCACGGCGCCCAGGATTTCGGGGATCACGTCGTTGCTCCTTCGGATGAAGACTTCGGAGCCGACGCCCACGCCCTTTCGTTCAATATCGCCCATGTTGTTCAGGGTTGCGCGCTTCACCGTCACGCCCCCGATGTCCACAGGCTCCAAGGTAGCCACCGGCGTCAGCTTGCCCGTTCTGCCCACCTCCCAGTCGATGCGCAGGATGGTCGTGGTCATCTCCTGTGCGGGGAACTTGTAGGCCATCGCCCAGCGGGGAAATTTGTCCGTATACCCCAGGGCTTCCCGGGTGCGGAAATCGCAGATTTTTATCACCAGCCCGTCGATCAAAAAGTCCAGCGTCGTCCGCTGTTTCTCCGCCTCCTCGATGGCTGCCCAAAGGCTGTCGAAATCCGTAAAATACCCCAAAGCGCCCAGCGTGGGCAGCCGGTTTTCCCGCAAAAACGCAAAGACCTCGCTCTCGTCGGCGATTTGCCCGCCGTCGATATACCCGACGCCGTAGAGATACGCCGTCAGCTTTCTGGAAGCGGTTACCGCAGGGTCGAGATTGCGCAGCGCGCCCGCCGCGGCGTTTCTGGCGTTTTTTAAGGGTTCCGCGGCCGTTTTGTTGTATTCTTCCAAGGCGGAGAGGTGCATCACGCATTCGCCCTGAATGTCCACATCCCCCTTGAAGGGGATGGAAAGGGGCAGGTTGCGGATGGTTTTGGCCTGCTCCGTGATGACTTCCCCGACCTCGCCGTTGCCCCGCGTCGCCGCCAGGGCGAGGGTTCCGTCAGTGTAGGTGAGGTTAATGGTGAGCCCGTCGAACTTGTATTCCAGAGCATATTCTAAGGGGGGGAGTTCCACGCGCGTCGCCCTTGAATACTCCTCCTTCAGCCGTTCGACGCGCCGCATCCAGTCCAGCAGTTCGCCGCGCTCCTTGCATTTGGCAAGGGAATAGAGCCTTTGCCTGTGGCGGTGGCTGACGAAGCCTTCCAGCGGCTCCCCGCCCACCTTTCTTGTGGGCGAATCCGCAAGCACAATGCCGGTTTTTTCCTCCATGGCCACAAGTTCGTCATACAGGGCGTCCCACTCGGCGTCCGAAACTTCCAGCTTGTCCAGCACGTAGTATTTATAGGAAAGATCGTTCAGCCGTTCCACAAGTTCCGCCATGCGCTTTTTTTCCAAGTTGAACGCCCTCCTTTAATCCGGTCTGATGGGAGCGTAACCCGCCACCAGCTTCTTGATTCCATTCTGCTCGAAATGGACGGTAAGCACGCTCCCTGAAATTTCCTTAATCATTCCCTTTCCGAAGGTATCGTGAATCACCTTCATGCCAACGGAAAAGGAATAGTTCTTCTTTGGCTTGGGCGGGGCTTTGTAAACCTCTCCCCCCACGGGAATATTTCTGCGGGAAAGGTCTCGGGCGGGCTTTAAGGGCGCGTTGGCCGGGGTGGAGCGCTCCCCGCGACTGGACCAGGATGGGGCTTCGCGGCGATGCATCTCCGGCGCGTCAAACAGGGTTTCCGGAATTTCTGAAAGGAAGCGGCTGGGCTTGTTGTGCTGCACGTCCTTGTACATCACCCTAGATTCCGCTCGGGAAAGCCAGAGCTTTTCCCGCGCCCGGGTGAGGGCGACGTAGCATAGCCTGCGCTCCTCCTCCAGGCCGTCCGCGTCGTACTGCGCACGGGAGGTGGGGAAGATCCCCTCCTCCATCCCGACGATGAACACCACCGGGAACTCCAGCCCCTTTGCGCTGTGCATCGTCAAAAGGGTCACGGCGTCCCTTTCGGTTTCCTCATTGACGTTCGCCACCAATGCGACGTTTTCCAGGAATGCGGAAAGGGTATCCTCGGGATTGTTTTTTTCGAATTCGGCGATGGCGTTGACAAGTTCCCGGACATTTTCCTCCCGCTCCTCGTTTCGCCCGTCTGCTCGCTTCTCCCTTTGCAGGTATTGGATGTATCCCGATTTATCCAGCAGTTCTTCCACCGCTTCCGAAAGGGGCAACAGCAACACCTGGGTGCAGAGGTGGGTGATCAGTTCGCCAAAGGGCTTGAGCTTCGTCTTCACCCTTTGGGAAATCGGCAGGCTGTCCGCCCGGATGCAGGCGGTCATCAGGGGAAGGCCCGCTTCTTCCGCCGCCGCAGAAAGCTCGGCGATGGCCGCGTCTCCCACACCGCGGCGGGGAACGCCAATCGCCCGCTTAAAGCTCACGTCGTCCCTGGGGTTCACCAGCAGGCGAAGGTAGGCCAAAACGTCCTTGATCTCCGCCCGGTCATAGAACTTCAGGGAGCCGATCACCGAATAGGGGATGCCATAGCCGGTCAGGGCTTCTTCCAGCACGCGGGACTGGGCATTGATCCGATACAGTATTGCAAAATCGCTCTTGGGTCTGCCGCTTTGCAGGATGGTGCGGCAGACAAAGTCCGCCTCCTCCCGTTCTGACCAGGCGGTGTATCTTGAAAGCGGCTCGCCCTTTCCCCGGTTTGTCCAAAGTTTTTTGGGCTTTCTGCCCTGGTTTTGGGAGATGACCGCGTTTGCCGCCTCAAGAATCGTAGATGTCGAACGGTAATTCTGTTCCAGCCGGATCACGGTGCAGCCGGGGAAATCCCGCTCGAAATCCAGGATGTTTCGGATGTCCGCCCCGCGCCAGCCGTAAATCGACTGGTCGTCATCCCCCACCACGCAGATGTTGTTGTGCACCGAGGACAGCAGCTTGACCAGGGTGTACTGGGCGAGGTTGGTGTCCTGATGCTCGTCGACGTGGATGTATCGGAAGCGGGTGGCGTACTTGTCCAGTACCTCCGGAAACCTGCGGAAAAGCTCCAGTGTTTTGAGCAGGAGATCGTCAAAATCCAACGCGTTGTTCGCCGCCAGGATCTTGGTGTACAGCGTCATGGCCTCGGACAGTTTTTGTGCGCGGAAAGAATCGCTGTTGTCCAGAATGTACTCCGCGGGGGTGAGGGATTTGTTCTTAGCATCCGAAAACACCGAGCGGAGCATCTTTTTCGGCCACTCCTCCTCCCTGAGGTTCATCTTCTGCTGGACTTCGGAAATCACCGCCATCTGGTCCGCATCGTCATAGATCACAAAATCCCGGGTGAAACCCATGTGCTCGATGTCCATCCGCAGCAATCGCGCGCAAAAGGAGTGGAAGGTGCTCATCCAGACGCGCTCGCCGGCCATGCCCGCAAGGTCGATCACCCGCTCCTTCATTTCCTTTGCGGCCTTGCTTGTAAAGGTGAGGGCCAGAATCTCATATGGAGAAACCCCGCGTTCAATCAGCGCGGCAATGCGATAGGTCACCGCTCTGGTCTTGCCGGAGCCCGCCCCCGCAAGGACCAGCAAAGGACCTTCCGTCGTCAAGACGGCCTGCTTCTGCTGGGGGTTCAAAGCATCTAAATCGATCATCGTATTACATCCTTTCCGCCATACACTTTACCAAAATCCAGGCTTCCCGTACAGCAAAAAAGCCGCGGCGCACAAGGGTAATCCCCGCGTCGCGGCAATATGGTTATTCCTTTTGCGGCTTTGGCTTACTGATCCTTCATGCGGTCAAGCACCAGCCTGTATCCCCCTGCACCGTACTGCAGGCAACGGTTGACCCGGCTGATGGTGGCCGTGGAGGCGCCGGTTTTTTGGGATATGTCCTGATATGTGACTTTTTCGTCCAACATGCGGGCCACGCAAAGGCGCTGGGCGATGGCCTTGATCTCGCTGATGGTGCAAATGTCTTCAAAAAAGCGATAGCATTCGTCTTTCGTTTCCAGAAGGAGTATTGCGGAAAACAGTTCGTCCAGCTCATCCGAGCTGAGTTTACCCTTGTATTCCATGACTACCTCCACAATTTAGCCGAATCAGTTCCTATTGTTATTTTAACACAGTACTACGAAAAAACAAGTCCCCGATTTAAGAGGACTTTTTGGTTTCTCGTTGCCATAGCGGACATTTTGGGGCCCAATCCAAGAAAACGGCCAAGGCCCTGCACGCAAAGCAACACAGCCTTGATGCCAGTTCCCATATTCATCAAACCCTTGCGAACAGCTGACGGCAGAGCCTTTGCCATCCCCTTCTCTCCCTTAGGAGGGCTTGATCAGTTCGAGGGTGGCGATGGACACCTCGTAAGCCGTGCGAATCTCCTCCCCGCCATCCGGAAGCTGTTTTTTATATTCCCTGCTCTGCACTCTTCCAGTGACGGAGATGCAGTCGCCAATGCCCAATGTTCCGGCGAATCGCGCGTTTCTTCCCCAGGCGATGGCGGGAATATAGTCTGATTTGTTGTACGCCCGGTTGACCGCGAGCAGAAGATCGGTGATCTCCCGGGAAAAAGGGGTTACCCGGTATGTCGGCTGCTTGCACAGATAGCCAGTCAGGATGATCGTGTTCACAGGCTCGCCCCCGAAGGCGATCTCCTGGGCAAAGACGGTCAAAATCAACCGCGAGGCGCCCTTGAAAAACTTATTATAAGACCTGAGCTGCCCCGAAACGGTGATAACCGCTCCGTCCGTAATGACCGCGTTGGTCAATAGTCGCTCGGAAACGGTCAAAGGCAGCAAGTCCACCGTTCCGGACAGCCTTGGAACCTGAAGAAAACAGGTGTAGAACGCCTCGCTGTATACGCTGTGAGAGTAGCTCAATTCTCCTTTGACGCTGCCGGACAGCGTTACCCGGTTGGTGCAGTCCATATTCCACCTCCGACGGCCGTATGTGGAATATGTATGCGCATGCCCCCGGTTTGAATACCTGTTCACGGGCAGAAGCCGCGGTTTTTAGCCTTTTTGCGTCCTTTCGTCGGCAATGTAGGCGTCGATCACAACGTCATCCAGCATGGCCATCACCAGAGGCAGGCCCCGGGACTGGCGTTTTTCCACCAACACCTCCTCGGAGGCAAAAACCGTCCTCCCGCTCCGAAGCTGTTCGACGGCGAAGGTGGCGGGCTCCTCCAGCAAAATCGCGACCGCGAGCTTGGTTCCGTTCGCCCCGTTCTTTCGAAACTCAAAGGTGCGTTGGCCTTTGCCGTTCCGCTTCTGGCACTCATAATCGAGGATCAAACTGCGCTTTGCGTAACCGAGGTCGCTGATCAAAAGCATCTGCGCGTCATCCGGGACCTGGTCCGCAAACAGCACCAAATCCCCCTCCTCCAAGGCAATCGCCTTGACACCGGCGGCAGTCCTTCCCATTTGGGGAACGGTATCGGCGGGGAAGCGGATGCTCATGCCCTGCGCTGTGATCATCAGCACAGTTTTTAAGCCCTTGTCCAACACCACGGAGAGGACCTCGTCCCCTTCCTTCAAGCCGATTGCCGTGAACTTTTTACTCCGGGTTTCAAATGCGGCGAGGGAGGCACGCTTTGCACGACCCATTTTTGTGAAGAACAGCAGGTTTTGATCTTCCGGATAAGAGTCGAAGGAAAATGCAGCGACGACGTGTTCGTCGTCGTTCCAGCCGGCAAACAGCGCAGCGGGCAGAGAGCCGAGCTGCTTGCCCTTAGGCTCGGGAATGTCCTCCGCGTCGATGGAAAACATTCTGCCCTGGTTGGTGAAGAACTGGACGCGTTTGTCCGTCCGCGTATCCAGGGCGAAAAAGGTCCGCCCTTCCTCCTGGCTGCCCTTTTGGGCAAAGACTTTCGCGCCCACCCGCTTAATCCCGGAAGCAGTGGCATATACCGTCACATCCGAAACGACCTTCAGCTCACTTTCGTCCACAGTGATGTCCGGGTTGCCGTCAATCAGAGCGGTCCTTCTCGGCACGGCGTACTTTTTCTTGATTTCCAGCAATTCGCGCCGAATGACTGCAAGCAGCTTCTTGGGATCTTCCAGAATGCTCTTCAACTCGGCGATCAGCTTCACGACCTCGTCATATTCCGCCCGCAGTTCGATGATCTGCAGGCTGGTGAGCCGGGCGAGGCGCATGTCCAGAATCGCCTGGGCCTGAATCTGGGTGAGAGAATAGCGCTTCATCAATCCATCCCGGGCTTGCGCCGGCGTGTCGCTGGCGCGAATCAGGCGGATCACCTCGTCCACATGGTCCACCGCGACGATCAGCCCCTCCAGAACGTGGGCGCGGCGCTCGGCGGCATCCAGGTCGTGGCGCGTCCTTCGCGTCACCACATCCTTCTGATGGTCGATGTAGTGGGAAAGCACTTCCTTCAGGCCCATCTGCTTGGGCTTGCCGTCCGCGATCGCCACCAGGTTGACGCCGAAGTTGACCTGCAGGTCCGAATATTTATACAGATAGTTGAGGATCTTTTCGGGGTCTGCGTCTTTTTTGACCTCGATGACCACCCGGGTGCCGTTGCGGTCCGATTCCTCCCGGATGTCGGCGATGCCGGCAAAGAGGGTCTTTTTCGATTCCGAAAGCCTGAGGATCTTCTCCTGGGCGGCGGCCTTGTTCACCTGATAGGGGAACTCCGTCACCACGATGAGGCTTTTGCCGTTCTTTAAGGGTTCGATATGAGTCTTTGCCCGGAGCACGAGTCTGCCCCTGCCGGTCTCATAGGCCGCCGCGATTTCCTCGGTATTGAGCAACAGTCCACCTGTGGGAAAATCCGGCCCGGGAAGGTATTGCATCAGCTCTTTGACGGCAATATTCGGCTTTTGGAGCATGGCGACGGTGGCGTCGATGGCTTCCCCCAGGTTGTGGGGCGGGATGTTGGTGGCGAGGCCTACGGCGATCCCCGTCGCCCCGTTGACCAAAAGGTTCGGGAAACGCCCGGGGAGCACGTCCGGCTCCTTCAGGGTGTCGTCGAAGTTCAGGCTGAACTCCACCGTGTCCTTGTCAATATCCCGAAGAAGCTCCAAAGCTAGGGGCGTCATCCGCGCTTCGGTATAGCGCATCGCCGCCGCTGGGTCCCCGTCCATCGAGCCGAAGTTGCCGTGACCGTCCACCAGCTGCGCGCTCATGTTAAAGGGTTGGGCCATACGCACCATCGCATCGTAGACGCTGGTGTCCCCGTGGGGATGGTACTTGCCCAGGCAATCGCCGACGATGCGGGCGGATTTTCTGTGGGGCTTGTCCGGCATGAGGGACAGCTCCATCATCGTATAGAGGATCCTGCGCTGGACTGGCTTTAAGCCGTCCTCCACCCGGGGGATCGCCCGGTCGAGGATCACGTATTCGGCATAGGGCATCATGGAGTTATGCATCACTTCCTCCATGGTGACCGAAAGAAGCCTTTCTGCTTGCGTTCCCATGCCGGTAGTGTCTTTCTTTCTGGCCATTTAGCCCTCCTTCGGCCTGAACTTGTCCACCCTGTTGAAATTGGCGTATTTGCTGATATACATCTTTCTGGGTTCCGTCTTGTTCCCCATCAGGATGGAGACGATCCGGTCGGCATCCGCAGCGTCCTCGATGGAAACCTGCATCAGGGTGCGCCTGCCCGGGTCCATCGTCGTTTCCCAAAGCTGTTCCGGGTTCATTTCGCCCAGTCCCTTGTAGCGCTGCAGGGTGTAGCCCTTGCCGGCCTTTTGAATGGCTTCGGCAAGTTGCTGATCGTCGTAGGCGTACACGACTTTTTTTCCGGACTGCACCTTGTAAAGCGGGGGCATGCCGATGTATACATGTCCTTGGGTGATCAGCTCCCGCATGTAACGGAAAAAGAAGGTCATCAGAATCGCCCGGATGTGGGCGCCGTCCTGGTCTGCGTCCGAAAGGATGATCACCTTGTTGTATCTGAGGTCCGCGATGCGGAAATCCTTGCCCACACCCGTTCCCAAAGCGGTGATGATGGAGCGAAATTCCTGATTTTTCAGCACATCCTCCAGGGTGGTCTTTTCCGCGTTCAGCGGCTTGCCGCGCAACGGCAGAATCGCCTGAAATGTGCGGTCCCGGCCCTGCTTCGCGCTGCCGCCCGCGGACTCGCCCTCTACGATGAAAAGCTCGTTCTTCTTCCTGTCCCTTCCGGTGCAGGCGCTCAGCTTGCCCACTAAGGGCGCGTTTTCCAGCTTGTTGCGCTCGCGCTCGACGGCCTTCGCCTTTCTTGCCGCTTCGCGCATCCTGGCGGCCTTTTGGGCCTTTTCCACAATCTTCGCGCAAAGATCCGCGTTGCGAAGGTCCTGGGTGAAATGCGTCAGCCCTTCGCTGATCACCGATTCCACGGCTCCCTCGGCCTCGGTATTGCCCAGCTTGTTCTTAGTCTGGCCTTCGAACTGGACGTCCTTCATCCGGATGGACAGCACCGCCGTCATGCCTTCGCGGAAATCATCTCCGGGAAAGTTCTTGTCCTTTTCCTTCAGGACTCCCACGCGGCGGCAGTATTCGTTCATCACCTTGGTCACCGCGGTGCGAAAGCCCTTTTCGTGGGTTCCGCCCTGGTTGGTGGGAATGTTGTTCACATAGGAAAAGATCGATTCGTTTTCTGAATCGTTGTGCTGAATCGCCGCCTGGACGCGAATCCCGTTTACATTGCCCTCGATAAAAATGGGCGGATCATACAGGCAGTCGTTGCCCTCGTTTAAAAAACGGACGAAATCGCTGATGCCGCCGTCCGCTCTGAACTCCTGTTTTTCGAACTCTTTGGATCGCTCATCGGAAAGGACCAGGGTGAGCCCCTTGTTCAGGAAGGCGAGTTCCCGCAAGCGTCGAGCGATCTTTTCATCGTTCCAGTTCAGCGTTTCGAAAACGCGCCGATCGGGCAAAAAGGTGATGGCGCTGCCGCGCTTCCTGGTACGCCCCATCTCTTTGAGCGGGCCTTTGGGCCTGCCAGAAACAATCCTGCCGTTTTCCAAAACGCTTTCAAAATCCTGGCGGTAAACCTTGCCGTTTTGATACACCTCACACCAGAGCCATTCGGAAAGGGCGTTCACCACAGACGCGCCGACGCCGTGCAGCCCGCCGGAAAAACTGTAATTCGAATCCCCGAACTTGCCCCCGGCGTGAAGTTGGGTAAACACAACCTCCACCCCGGAAACCCCCAGTTGTTCGTGAATCCCGACGGGGATTCCCCGGCCGTTGTCCGTCACGGTAATCGAATTGTCCCTGTGGATGGTAATTTCGATTAAGTCGGCAAAGCCGTTGGCGGCTTCGTCGATGGAGTTGTCCACGATCTCCCACAGCAGATGGTGAAGCCCGGAAGCGCCGGTTGAGCCGATATACATGCCCGGCCGCATGCGAACGGCCTCCAGCCCCTCCAGCACTTTGATATCGCTGGCGGTGTAGGTTTCTTTCATTCTTCGCCCCCCAGGGATTGGTATTTTGCCTTATCGATGATAATCGAAAGCTCGGCGCACTGTCAAGTTACCCGCAGTTTCCGCTGGACCGGAAATTGATCAATAACCCATTTCCTTCAGCAGCCGGGAAAGCACCTGAAGCCGCTCTCCCAGAAGCTCGTCGTCCTGGTTCATCGCCTGTTCAAACAGGCGGATATCCTCGTCGATACGCTCGTTACTCGTACAGATGGCGACGTTCATCGCGTCCCCCTGCAGGCCGATGCGGTCAATCAGCGGTTTTTCCGGGTCGTAGCCCTTGGGGAATCTGTACGCTTCTTCGGAAAAATAGTGGCGGGCTCGGCAAATGAGAATGGCGAGGTCGATGATCCTGTGCAGCGGGAGTTCCTCCGATTGGCGGGACCATTTTGTGCCCGTATAGCGCCACACTTTGGCGGAAACGTCCACCCGCCCCCGGTCGTTCCACTGGGCAAGGCCCAGGGAGAGTCCCATCGCGTCGGTGTCATAGGCCTTTCTGCCGTCCACCTTTGCGTAATTGTCTGCCACGATGACTGGCTTGTGCTTCAAGTTCGTCGGAATATCCATGTCTGCCTCCCGGTATTGTTTTACTCATTCAGTATACTACTTATTTACTAAATTTCAAGCGAAAAATTTGCGGAGCCCATCCATTTTTTCTGGATTCGGCTCCGCAAACTCAACAGGTTGAACGAACATCCGTAGATCGGTTGACCAAGGCGCCCTTAGGCCGTTTCGATTCTTGCGGCTTGTTGAAGGCCAAGCATCTCCACGCCCATCTCCCGCAGCTTGTATTTTTGGATTTTTCCGCTGGCTGTGACCGGGAACTCCTCCACAAAGCGAACGTATCGCGGGGCCTTGAACCGGGACAGCCCCTCTTTGACGAAGCGGATCAGCTCCTCCTCTGTCGCGTGGGCTCCTTCCTTCATGATCACGAAGGCCATCACCTCTTCGCCGTACTTTTCATCCGGCACGCCCACCACCTGCACGTCCTTCACCAACAGGTGGGTATACATGAACTCCTCGATTTCCCGGGGGTAGACGTTCTCTCCCCCTCGGATGATCATGTCCTTCAGTCTTCCCACCACCCTGTAATACCCCTCTTCATCCACTGTGCACAGGTCGCCGGTATGCAGCCAGCCGTCCTCATCGATGGCCATGCGGGTGGCTTCGGGCATCTTGTAATACCCCTTCATCACTTGATAGCCCCGGGTCAGGAACTCTCCTGGGGTGTTCGGCGGGACATCTTCCCCGGTTTCGGGGTCCACGATTCTGATTTCCATATTCGGTTGAATCCTTCCCACCGTCGAAACGCGCTTTTCCAGCGGATCGTCCGTGCAGGTCATGGTGGTGACCGGCGAGGATTCCGTCATGCCGAAGCAGATCACGATTTCCGGCATGTGCATTTCCACATTCACGCGCTTCATCACCTCGATGGGGCAGGGCGAACCGCTCATGATCCCCGTCCTCAGGCTGGAAAAGTCGTAGTTCTTGAACTCCGGATGGTTCAAAATGGAAATATACATCGTCGGCACGCCGAGCAGCGACGTACAGCGTTCCATCTGGACCGCCTGCATGACCAGCAGCGGATGGAAACGTTCCACCAGCACCATCGCCGAGCCATGGGTGACGCAGGAGGTGACGCCCAGCACGCAACCAAAACAGTGAAACAGCGGAACGGGAATACATTCGCGGTCATTTTCCGTCAGCTTTTTGCCGTCGCCGATGCTTTTTCCGTTATTGATCACGCCGTGGTGGGTCAGCATGACCCCCTTGGGAAAGCCCGTCGTGCCGGAGGTGTACTGCATGTTTACAACGTCGTGAACATCCAGGCTGTCCTGGACGCGCTGCCTTTCTTTATCGTCCACGGTTTCGGCAAGGGCGTAAAGATCCTCCCAGTTATACATGCCCGGTTCGCGCTCATCTTCCAGGTAAATCACGTTTTTCAGGTAAGGGAGCGCCCGGCAATACAGCCTTCCGGGCTGGGAGTGGGCCAGTTCCGGACAGATGTCCCGCAAATGCTGAACATAATCGCTGTCCTTGAAGCCTTTGATGAGGATCAGGGTCATCGTGTCGCTCTGGCGGAGCAGGTATTCCAGTTCGAAACGCTTGTAGTTGGTGTTTACGGTAACCAAAACCGCGCCGATCTTCGCTGTTGCGAACATGGTGGTCACCCATTCGATCCTGTTTGTCGCCCAGACCGCGACATGGTCCCCCGGCCGGACGCCGATGGCCATCAACCCACGGGCCACGCGGTCGCACTCTTCCCGAAACTGCGCATAGGTGAATCTGCGCCCTTTGTGCGGGTCCACCAGGCAGTCGTGGTCG
>JBMNTV010000006.1:0-52650 GCA_050945915.1 Christensenellales bacterium | reverse complement strand
TCCTTAAGGGATACGGCGTACCGCGCCCTTCAGGCCAGAACGAACCTGATGAACGCCAGCATGCGGGAGCCAACGATGGCAGAGATCGCCAAAGAGCTGGGCATGGAGGAGGACGACGTTTCCTATGCCCTTGACGCCATCCAGGATCCGGTTTCGCTGTTTGAGCCCATCTTCCATGACGGCAGCGACGCCATCTACGTCATGGACCAGGTGAAGGACAGCACGGAATCAGAGGAAAAATGGCTTGTCGGCATCGCCATCTCCGAAGGGCTGAACAAGCTGAACGAACGGGAGCAGCGCATACTCAGGATGCGCTTTTTGGACGGCCGCACCCAGATGGAGGTAGCTAACGAAATAGGCCTTTCGCAAAGCGAAATGCACCATACCCTGCCCGGCGGTTGCGCCCTGCGCTTTACCTTTCCCCGGGGCAGAGGGGGCGCGCCTTTATCGTATGTTGCGGTCGTACACGCAGAGCTTTAACGAGCGAAAAGCATCCGTCCCCATGCGAGGGACGGATGCTTTTTTCCTCATTTTTCCGATACCGCGCCAACGCATTCCAACCGCATAAACCCCCGCGGTTTTGATTTATGAATGACGATACATCATTTGACTTTCATGCATATTTGGTGCTACAATTGACGAATCGCGCAGCATGTGCGAATCACGAAAATAAGGAGGTCTTCTTAATGGAACGCAGCTTTGCAATGGAAATCCTCGACATCCTGGCACAGGATTCCCGTACCCCTGCGGCAATCATCGCGCAGATGCTCAATACTAGCGAGGAGGCCGTAAAAGCAGAGATCAAGCGCTTGGAAGACGAGAAGATCCTCCTGCGCTATACCACCATCATCGACGAGGAAAAAGCCGAGTCCGAATCCACCATTCACGCCCTTATCGAGGTCAAGGTGACCCCCCAGTACCGCCAGGGCTACGACGCCATCGCGGAACAGGTCTCCCGTTACCCGGAAGTTCGCTCATGCTATCTCATGAGCGGCTCCTATGACTTTATGGTCCTGGTGGACGGGCCCAACCTGCGCAGCGTCGCGCAGTTCGTCACCGAAAAGCTCGCCGTCCTGAACGGCGTGGTCAGCACCGGCACCCACTTTGTGCTGCGCAAGTACAAGGATAACCATGTCGTGATGCCCAATGGCAAGGACGACCGTAGGCAGGTGGTCACACCGTGAACTACGATCGCATTATGAATCCGACGGTGGTGGATATTCCCCCTTCCGGGATCCGGCGCTTTTTCGACATCGCCGCCGAGATGAAGGACTGCATCAGTCTGGGCGTCGGCGAGCCGGATTTCGTGACCCCCTGGAACATCCGCCAGTCGGGCATCAAATCCCTGAAGGACGGCATCACCTGCTACACCTCCAACTCCGGCCTGCTCGAGCTGCGCGAGCTCTGCTGCAGGTATTACCGGGAGCGCTTCGGCGTCGATTACGACCCCGATCAGTGCATCATGACCGTGGGCGCCAGCGAGGGCATCGACCTCGCCATGCGCGTGCTGATCACCCCGGGGGACGAGGTCCTCGTCCCGGAGCCTTCTTATGTCTCCTACATGCCCTGTGTGCGCCTTTCCGGCGGCGTCGCCGTTCCCCTGCGCGCTACCGCGGACAACGGCTTTAAGCTGATGGCGGAGACCATCCGCGCCGCCATCACCCCGCGCACGAAGGCGCTCATTCTCCCCTTCCCCAACAACCCCACCGGCGGCATCATGACCCGTGAGGAGCTTGCCGAAATGTCCAAAGCCCTGGAGGGCACGGATATCATCGTCGTTTCGGATGAGATCTACGCCGAGCTGACCTATAAGGGGATCCATTGTGCCTTTGCGTCCATTCCGGGCATGTATGAGCGCACCATCACCATCAACGGCTTCTCCAAGGCCTTTGCCATGACCGGCTGGCGCCTCGGGTACGTGATGGCACCGGCCCCCCTGCTCAAGCAGATGCTCAAAATCCACCAGTTCACCATGCTTTGCGCCTCCACCACCAGCCAGATGGCGGCCGTGGAAGCCCTCAGCCACGGGTTTGACACGGATTTTGCGGATGTTCGCTCCATGCGCCGGGAATACAACCGAAGAAGGAACTTCCTCGTCCGCCAATTCAACGACATGGGCCTTGCCTGCTTCGAACCCCTCGGCGCGTTTTACGCCTTCCCCAGCATCGAAAAGACCGGACTGGATTCCGACACCTTCTGCACCCGCCTGTTGATGGAAAAGCGGGTGGCGGTGGTGCCAGGAACCGCCTTCGGCCCTTCGGGCGAGGGCTTTGTCCGCGCCACGTACGCCACCTCGATGGAAAAGCTGATCGAGGCCTGCAAGCGCATCCGGGAGTTCCTGGAGTCCCTGTCCTAAACAACTGTTTCGCCCCTACGCATACGATTACGCCCTGCGGTTTTTGCCCGCAGGGCGTTTTTCGCTTATTGTTATGGTTATGGCTTAGTGCTGAAATCGCTCTCCGTCTTGAGAAGTCGCGCAGCGCGCACTTTTCATCCCGCGGGAGCGCGGCATGCTCTCCAAGGAGCCGGATTCTTGTTGCATCCTGCGCCCGTCGTCCGGTTGCGGGCCCACCGCTTTTTGAAACGCCAAAACACTGTAAAGCTGCGTTCGGCGCGCAAGAAGCGCACTGCCTCTTTGGGCCCAAAAAGCAAAAAAACGGGCAGAGAATACCCGTTTTTTGCATGCCAAACGAGAGTTTACTTGCGCAGCCCAAGCTCTGCCATGAGGGCACGGTAACGCTCGATATCTTTCTCCTTGAGGTAGTTCAGAAGGCCGCGGCGCTGGCCAACCATCTTGAGAAGGCCGCGACGGGAGTGGTGGTCCTTCTTGTGCTCCTTGAGGTGCTCGTTCAAGTGGTTGATGCGATAGGTCAGCAGTGCGATCTGCACCTCAGGAGAACCGGTATCTCCCTCGTGGGTTGCGAATTTGGCGATGATTTCGGACTTGTTCATGGCGTTGTTCCTCCTTGATGATGAATCTCCGCATGCTGCGTATGGCGTCGGAGCGTCGCCTAACGAAGCGATGGGATGGGTTCCTTGGCTGATTTGTCAGCCTGCATATCATACCATAGCCGCACCCGTTTGTAAACGGCAGACAGGCTATTTTGTGCGGTATGCTAAAAGGGCATTTTTGGTAGTAATCAGGTCCTTGCCAATCTGTTCTGCCAGGGCTTCCCTGGTGGGGAAGCGGTATTCCGGGCGGATAAAGGCGATGATCCGCACGGTCATCCTGCGGCCGTACAGTTCTTCCCCCGAATGGCCGATCAAGTGGGACTCGACGGTCACCACCGGGTCTTCGCTCTTGTCCACCGTGGGGCGGATGCCGATGTTGATGGCGGCATCCCTGCTGATACCGTCATACTCCGCGATGGCGGCATAGACGCCAAAAGGCGGCAGGATCTTCCCTTCGGGTATGAGGTTTGCCGTGGGATACCCCAAAGCATGCCCGATGTGCTTCCTGGGCTGCACGATGCCCGTGTAAAAAAGCGGGGCGGCGAGCATCTCGTTTGCGCAGGCAATATCTCCCCGAAGGATCGCGTGCCTGATCCGGGTGCTGGAAACCGGCTTATCCCGAAAGATCACAGGTTCGAGTATGCTCACGGCAAAGCCGCGGCGCTTCCCTTCGTTGACCAGGAATGCGGCGTCCCCCGTCCTGCCCTTTCCAAAGCAGTAGTTAAACCCTGCCACCACGCCCTTTAGTTCAAACTTTTCCGACAGCATGTCCAAAAAAGCCTCGGGTGCGGTCTGGGCGATCTCCTGGGTGAAGGGCACCATGTCCACCATAATCCCCAGGGATTCGATCAGTTCCTTTTTTTCCTCCGGAAGGGTTAATACCGGGGGCGGGTCGCGAAAAAGGGACTGGGGGTTGTTCGAAAAGGTGTGCGCCACGGGAACGGCGTTCAACTCAGCGGCCATCCGCTTGGCTTCAAAAAGCAGCTTTCTGTGGCCCATGTGGACGCCGTCGAACATGCCCAGGGCCACTACGGCGCTGATCTTTTGCATCGATTGCCATCCTCCGTCATTCGTTGTACAGCATGGATTTTAGCCGCAGCATGCTGCCGTCGTATTCCCCGATGCCGAAGAATTTCCCTGCGCAGTACACGCGAAGGGGAACACCGGCTTGCACCCCGCCCATCAACATGCCGCGGGGGGCGGGGTTGCCATTTTTCAGCTTTTCGAACCAGGCCTGCTCAACTTCCGCCTGATGCAAAAAATCCACGGCCTGATCCATGGGGGTCAGCAGCTCCTGTACCCTGTTTGCTTCAACAAGGGCGGAAAGCTCCGCGATGGTGACCGCGTCGCCGACCGCGAATCTTCCCGAACGGGTTCTGAGCAAAAAGGACATATAAGCGGGCACCGAAAGGGCCTTGCCGATATCCTCGCAAAGGGTGCGGATATACGTTCCTTTGGAGCAGCGGATGTCGATCAGAAAGCTCTGGGGGCCGGTTTGATCGACGAGGGTTAGCGCGTGGATGGTCACCCTTCGTTCCTTGCCCGTAAGATCGACGGTCTCGCCCTTCCTGGCCAGCTCGTAGAGTTTTTTGCCCTTCTGCTTGATGGCGGAATACATCGGCGGCAGTTGCTCCTGCTCGCCCAAAAATTGAGGCAATACGCTCAACAGCTGCTCATTGGTAACATTCGTCTCGGTCTTTTCGGTGATGATTCCGTAAGAATCCAGCGTATCCGTGGCAATGCCGAAGGTGATCTCCGCCCGGTATTCCTTTTCCTTTTCCATCAGATAGTTGAAAAGCCTGGTGGCTTTCCCGACGCAGATGGGCAGCACCCCGGCAGCGCCGGGGTCCAGCGTTCCCGCGTGGCCCACGCTTTTTTGACAAAGCAGCCGCCTGACGTCGACGACAGCATTGCTGCTCGTCATACCCGGCGGCTTAAGCAGATTCAATACTCCGTCCAAACTATCTGTCCTCTGGCGTTTGCTGTAATAAGGCGTCCTTGATCTCGTTCATGGCGCTCGCAAGGGTTCCGGCTATTCTGCAGCCCGCCGCGTTCTTGTGCCCGCCACCCTCGTAGCGCGCAGCGATTTTGGAAACGTCCAGCGCGTTTTTCGAGCGCAGGCTGACCTTGAACACCCCGGGTTCCACTTCCCGCAAAAAGGCGGCGGCTTCGACGGTGTCGATATCCCGCAAAAAATCCACGGCGCCCTCACTGTCCGACTCCGATGCCCCGATGCGCTGATAATCCGCGGCGTCGATGCCGGAAACCGCGATTCTGCCGTTATCGAAAAGCCGCATCCTGTCCGCGCAAAGGCCGATGACCTTTGCCCGGGCAAGGGTGCGCTGCCGAAACAGGCTTTCAGCGGCGGAGGCGAGGTCGAACCCGGTTTTTAGCAGTTCTGCGGCCAAAGCAAAGGCACCCGGCGTAGTGTTACTGTAGGAAAAATTCCCCGTATCCGTGGAAAGGGCGATGTAGGCGGCCAAGCCCATGTCCTCGTCCGGCTGCGCCCCCAGGTCGCGAATCAGCGGCCAGACAAGGCAGATGGTGGCCGGGGAATCGGGATCCACCAGATTCAAATCGCCAAACCCGGGATTCGTCCAGTGGTGGTCGATGTTGATGCGCTTCCTTCCCGCCATAAAATGGGGAAGAAGCATCCCCAGCCGGCCCGCGTCCCCGCAGTCCACAGCGACGGAAACGTAGGGCTTGTCCAGCGTTGGCTCCCTCTCAAAGCGCTCCTTGTAGGGCAGGATGCGCAGCAAATCGGGAACGTGGGAATCGCAGGCGAGGCAAACGGTTTTGCCCAGTTTTTCCAGCGCCATCGCCAGCACCGCCGCGCATCCGAGGGCGTCCCCGTCCGGGGCGGTATGGCAGAATACGGCCACCTTGTCGCTTTCCTTGAGAACTGTTGCGATGCGTTCAATCGTGCTGCTGTTCATCATTTTCGCCGCCGGACTCCCGGCTGACCCCCAACTCGCTCAGAACCTTTGAGATCCTGACGCTATACTCGATGGAATTATCCAGCACAAAATGCAGCGTGGGAATGCGGCGCATGCGGATGCGGCTGTTGAGCTCCCTGGCAATGGCTCCGGCAGCAGCGTTCAGCACGTCCACAGAAGACGCGCGCTTTGCATCGTCCTCGTCAAACACGGAGATGTACACCTTGGCGTACTTCTGATCCTTCGTGATTTCCACCTTTGCAACGGAAGAGAGCGCGCTCAGCCGCGGGTCCTTGACGGTGTCCCGAATCGCATCGCTGAGGGCGCGCTTGAATTCCGCGTGTAATCTTTCGCTGTGAATGGACATGGCTCACCTTCCGGGGCGAATCAGCGCTCGATTTCCTCCATGATGAAGGCTTCGAACTGGTCGCCCTCTTTGATATCGTTAAAGCTTGCAAGACCGATGCCGCACTCGTAGCCCGCGGCGACTTCCCTGACGTCGTCCTTGAAGCGGCGCAGGGAGGCAATCTTGTCCTCGATGATGACGATGCCGTCCCGCACGACGCGGACCTGGGCAGCCCGGGTGACCTTGCCTTCCTGCACATAGCAACCCGCGATGGTGCCCACACCGCTGACCTTGAAGATGTTGCGCACTTCGCACCGGCCAAGCACGACTTCCTTGTACTGGGGTGCGAGCATGCCCTTCATCGCCTTTTCGACATCCTCGATGGCGCTGTAGATCACGCGGTAGAGGCGAACGTCCACCTTGTCCCTCTCGGCGTTTTCCCTGGCCTTGGCGTCCGGCCGGACGTTGAATCCGACGATGATGGCGTTGCTGGCGGTGGCGAGCATGACATCCGACTCGGTGATGGCGCCGACGCCGCCGTGGATGCAGCGCACCCGGACTTCGTCGTTCGAGAGCTTTTCCAAAGACTGCTTGACGGCTTCCACCGAACCCTGCACGTCCGCCTTGACGATGATGTTCAGGGTCTTGATCTCGCCCTGGGCGATCTGGCTGAACAGATCGTCCAACGAGACCCTGGCCATGGTCTGGATCTGCTGGGCCTTGATCTTGTCCTTGCGCTCCTCGGCCAGGCTTCTGGAGAACTTGTCGCTCTCCACGGCGTTGAGGATATCCCCCGCGTTGGGCACTTCGTTGAAGCCAAGCACCTCGACGGGTGTGCTGGGCAGCGCTTGATCCACCCTCTGTCCCCGGTCGTTCAGCATGGCGCGGACGCGGCCATAGGCGGTGCCGGCGACGACGGTATCCCCCACCTTGAGGGTTCCGTTCTGCACGAGCACGGTGGCGACGGGGCCGCGGCCTTTGTCCAGCTTGGCCTCGATGATGATGCCCTTCGCCATCCTGTCCGGGTTGGCGGTCAGTTCTTCCATCTCCGACACCAGCAGGATCATTTCCAGGAGCTTGTCGAGGTTTTCGCCGGTCTTTGCGGACACGGGCACGCACACCACGTCGCCGCCCCATTCTTCGGGAACGAGGGAATGCTCCGTCAGCTGCTGCATGACCCTGTCCGGGTTGGCTGTGGGCTTGTCGATCTTGTTGATGGCAATGATGATCGGCACTTCCGCCGCTTTCGCGTGGTTGATGGCCTCGATGGTCTGGGGCATGATGCCGTCATCCGCAGCAACCACCAGTACCGCGATATCCGTCGCCTGGGCACCGCGGGCGCGCATGGAGGTGAACGCCTCGTGACCCGGAGTGTCCAAAAAGGTGATGGAGCGACCGTCCAGCTCGACGGTGTAGGCGCCGATGTGCTGGGTGATTCCGCCCGCTTCGCTTGCGGTGACCCTGGCGTTTCGGATCGCGTCCAGCAGGGAGGTTTTGCCGTGGTCGACGTGGCCCATGATGGTGACCACCGGCGGGCGGGGGCGCAGCATGTGCGCTTCGTCCTCCACGTCCACCGATTCCTGAAGCACCTCTTCCTGGGTTTTGGCAACCTTGTGCTCCAAGGTGATGTTGTATTCCGAGGCAATCAGCTCGCAGGTGTCGAAATCGATCTCGTTGTTTATTGTGGCCATGATGCCCAGCATAAACAACTTTTTGATGATCTCCGCAACGGGCTTGCCGATGATTTCGGAAAGCTCCTTGACGGTGACGGTTTCCGTGGGAATAATGGCGTGCTCGATCCTCGGGTATTCGATCTTGCGTACCTGCTGCTGCTTGCGGTTCTTGCGCTTGCGCGAACCCATCCTCTCGTCATCAAACATAATGGCGGGAGGCGCTTCCTTGATGGCCGCCTTTTTGGATCTGCCCCTGCGTTCGCTATCGTAGGACTTGGCTTTGGGCGCAGGCGCAGATGTGCCGGCGCGCCCGGGCGCGACGCGGCCAGAACGGGG
The DNA here is from genome assembly GCA_050945915.1 of Christensenellales bacterium. GTDB lineage: Bacteria > Bacillota > Clostridia > Christensenellales > CALWSW01 > CALNBC01. Next base: position 44,407 of record JBMNTV010000006.1, on the reverse strand, counting down.
TTTTTCTGCAAAACCCTCCTTCGCGGGGACGCGGGGGGAGCTGCCCTGGGCGCGCTCAGGCCGCGCAGCCCTGCCCTGAGCGGTCTGCTGGCCCCGGGCCTGGGCGGGCCTTGCGGCGTCCCTCTGGGGCGAAACCCTTGCGCCGCGGTCGGCGCGGGCGCTTTGGGGCTGACGCTCCTGCGGGGCGCGCCCCGCGGAAGCCTGCGCAGGCATTGCCGACGGCTGTTCGGGAAGGGTTTCCGCAGTCGTCGCTGCCCCTGAAGTCTCCGGCTCGTCCGGCATGACGTAAGCGGTCATGCGCTCCACGGAATTTTCCGCCTGGATGCGTTTTTCTTCCCGTATCCTTTCGGCAAGGCTGATTTCCGCGGCGCGGATCTCCTTATAGGAAGCCGTCACTTGCTCCTGGAATGATTTTATACGCTCCAAAAGAGCCTTGGACTGTTCCTTGAGCTCTCTGGTCGTGGATTGGATATTTACTTTACTCATATGATCTACCCCCTGTGTTTTGGGCTTCCCCGGCATATGCTCCCGCAATGGTTGTGGCAAAACCCACGTCGAGTACGGCGATAAACTTCCTTCCCGGCTTGCCGGTAGCGGCATCAATCGGTTCGCCGGTTAATAGCATCGGCACATCGCCGCTCAAGCAGGAATCCCTGAAGCGCTTTTTAGAGTTTTCTGAGGCGTCAGACGACACCAGTATCAGTCTGGCCTTGCGCGACTTGATGGCCGATAGACAAGCCGTCTCGCCGAAGGCGCATTTCCCCGCCTTTGCGCACATGCCAAGCATGGTCAAGAAACGATCATTCATTTGGCGGAGTCAGTTCCTCCTTCAGCCGGTCTATAACCTCCGGGGCGATCTTTTGCTCGAGTGCTCTGTCCAGAGCTTTTGTTTTAATGGCTTTTTCAAGGCACGCGAGATTGGGGCACACGTAGGAGCCGCGGCCCGGCGCTTTTGAGGTCTTGTCGATGTTCACTTCCCCTTCTGGGGAGCGCACGACGCGGATCAGTTCCCGCTTTGGTTTCATTTCGCGGCAACCGACGCACATGCGCATGGGGACTTTGCGTGGCTTCAATCCTTATCCTCCGGCTCTATAATCAAAGGTTAAAATCCAGATCCAGATCGTCAAAATCCGGGGCGGGCTCTTCCGGGAAGGAATCGTACATCGCCGCAGCGGCAGCCGCCGACTGGGACTGGCTCTTGATGTCAATCTTCCACCCGGTGAGTTTAAAGGCAAGGCGCGCGTTCTGCCCCTCCTTGCCGATGGCGAGGGAGAGCTGATTGTCCGGCACGATGACGCGGGCGGCGTGCTCCTCCTCGTTGATCTGCACCATCATCACCCTGGCGGGCGAGAGGGCGTTGGCGATAAATGTTGCGGGGTCGACATTCCATTCTATGATGTCGACCTTTTCGTTGACAAGCTCGGCAACGATGCGTTCGATCCGAATGCCGCGCTGGCCGACGCAGGCGCCCACAGGGTCCACCTGGGGGTCCGCCGAATAGACGGCGATCTTGGTCCTGGAACCGGCTTCCCGGGCGATGGACTTGATGGTCACAATGCCGGCCTGAATCTCCGGCACCTCGAACTCAAACAGGCGCTTGATCAGGCCGGGATGGGTGCGGCTGACCAGGACCTGGGGCCCTTTGCTGGTTTTGAGCACCTCCAGAACATAGACCTTGATCCTGTCCCCCGGCACGAAGGATTCGCCGGGAATGAATTCGGTGGAATACATAAAACCTTCCGAACGGCCGAGTTCCAGATGGACGCCATTGCGCTCCTCGCGCTGGACGATGGCGGTCAGAACCTCGTTTTCCTTTTCGGAAAGCTCGTCATAGATCATGCCGCGCTCGGCTTCCCGGATGCGCTGCACCACCACCTGCTTGGCGGACTGGGCAGCGATGCGGCCGAAATCCTTGGGTGCGATCTGCACCTCCAAAATGTCGCCGGGCTGGTAATAGGGAGCGATCTTCCAGGCTTCCGAAAGCTCGATCTCCTCCGCAGGATTTTCCAGCTCCTCAACGACCTTTTTGATGGAATATACGCCGATCTCGCCCGTTTCGCCATTGACGGAGACGCGAACGTTCCCGGCGTTGTTGTAGTTCTTTTTATAAGCGGAAACAAGCGCCGTTTCAATGGCGTCGAGCAGTGCGGCCTTGTTGATGCCCTTTTCCTTTTCGAGCATGTCAAGAGCCATGATGAGCTCGGCCTGGGGATTGAACTCTTCAGTCTTTTTCTTCATTTCGGCACTCCGTTCAAAATTTGAGGAAGGGCTTCGCAGACGCTATGGACTTGTACTCAAAGCGCAGCTCGCCCTTGTCAGTCTGTATTGCGAACCCGGAACCATCTGCATGCACAAGGGTTCCGGTGAATTGCTTTTTGCCGTTTAACGGGGAATAAAGGCCGACCGTAATCTCCGTTCCGATCTTTCTTTCGAAATCCCTGGGTTTTTTCAGCGGCCGGTCCAGCCCAAGGGAGGAAACGCTCAGGTAATAAGGCTCCGCAATCGGGTCCGCTTCGTCCAGCATCGGGTCCACCGCGCGGCTGACATGCTCGCAATCGTCAATCGAGACGCCCCTTTCGTTAAAAATGAACAGGGTGAGCACGTTGTTGCCGTCCTCGATGGCGTATTCGACATCGCAAAGCTCGAATCCAAGCTGTTCCACGGGCTCTTCCAAAAGAGCGAACACCTTGGTCTCGATCTGCTTTGCGCTTTGGGGACGGCCTGATTTTTTCTGTGTTTTTGCCATTTGGCGGTGAAATCCTCCGTTTTGGGTCATAACATGCGTAAAAAGCATGGTTCTCAAAAGCAAAGAGTGGGTTTTGCCCACTCTTTCCGCCACGCCAGTCTCATTAACCTAGGATATTATAACACAACCCTCGTTCTCCTGCAACAGGAGATTTAACTTTTCTCTCAAAGCATTCCGAACAATGATATCTGGCTGGTTTCCGGCAGATCGGAAAGGCAGTTGGCCGCCCGGAAGATGTCTATCACCGACTGGCCGACCCGCGCCCTGTGCATGATATCCTCCTGGGTGTGGAAGGCCCCCCCTTCCTGCCGGGCTTCCATGATCGCGTGGGCCGCCTTGTCCCCCAAGCCCCCCAGGGCGTTCAGAGGCGGAAGCAGCCTGATACCTTCCGGGCCGCGCTTGATCAAAAATCGCGTGGCGTGGGATTCGTTGACATCGACGGGCAAAAGCTCGATGCCGCGCAGGTTCATTTCCAGTACCACCTCCAGGATGGTCTGCAGTTCCTTTTCCTTGGGCTTCGCGTCCCTGCCCTTTTGCTCAATGGCGATGATGCGGTTCGTCACCGCCTTCGCGCCGCCGGAACAGGCGACATAGTCGAAGGCGTCCGCCCGCACCGTGAGGTACGCAGCATAAAACACCTCGGGGTGGTGAACCTTATAGTACGCGATGCGGAAGGAACTCATGACGTACGCCGCGGCGTGGGCTCTGGGAAACATGTATTTGATCAGCTTGCAGGAGTCGATGTACCACGACGGCACATTCGCCGCCCGCATGCCCTCCTCCATCTCGCGGGTTAAACCCCTGCCCTTTCGCACGTGTTCCATGGTGGAAAAGGCGAGTTTTTTGTCCACCCCTTTGCTGATCAGGTAATTCATGATGTCGTCCCTGGTGCAGACCGCCTCTTTCAGGGTGCAGATGCCGGACCGGATCAGTTCCTGGGCGTTGCCCGTCCAGACGTCGGTGCCGTGGGAAAGGCCGGAAATGCGCACCAGCTCCTCCATCGTGGTGGGCTTGGTCTCCACCAGCATCTGGCGCACGAAGCGCGTGCCGAACTCCGGTACGCCATAGGTTCCCACCGGACTTCGCAGCTCCTCAGGCGTTACACCCAGAGCTTCCGTGGACCGAAACAGGCTCATGGTCGCCGGGTCGTCCTGGGGAATGTCCCGCGGGTCGAGGCCGGTTTCATCCTGGAGGATGCGGATGACCGTAGGGTCGTCGTGACCTAGGATGTCCAGCTTGACCAGTGTGTCATGCATGGATGAAAAGTCAAAATGTGTGGTAATCGTGGGGGATCTGGGATCGTCCGCCGGGCGCTGGAGGGGCGTGAAGTCAAAAATATCCCGGTCCCGGGGCAGCACGACGATACCCCCCGGGTGCTGGCCGGTGGTGCGCTTGACCCCGCAGCAGCCCAGCGCCAGGCGATTCAGCTCCGCCGTCCGCGGGTAGATGCCGCTTTTTTCGCAGTAATCCTTGGCGAGCCCGAAGGCGGTCTTGTCCTGGAAACAGGAAATCGTTCCCGCCCGGAACACGTATCCTTCGCCAAAAAGTTCCTCGCAGAACTTGTGGGCGACGGCCTGGTATTCGCCGGAGAAGTTGAGGTCGATATCCGGCACCTTGTCCCCCTCGAAGCCCAAGAAAGTCTCAAAGGGAATGGTGTAGCCGTCCTTTTTGAGCATGGTGCCGCAGCGCGGGCAATCCCTGTCTGGCAAGTCCGCGCCGGTGGCGTACTGCTCGTGATCCACATCAAAATCCGTAAATTTGCATTCCGGGCAACGGTAGTGGGCGGGCAGGGCGTTCACCTCGGTGATCCCCGCCAAAAAGGCCGCCAGCGAAGACCCCACCGAACCCCGGGAGCAGACGAAGTACCCGTCCGAATTGGACTTTTGCACCAGCTTCCTGGCGATGACGTACAGCACCGAAAAGCCGTATTTCGTGATGGAGCCCAGCTCCCTGTCCAACCGGGCCTGGACAATTTCCGGCAAGGGGTCGCCGTAAAGCTCTTTGGCGCGCTGGTGGGTGGCGTTGATCAGTTCCTCCTCCGCCCCGTCGATCACCGGAGTGGCAGTGTCCTCGGGGAAGGGGGCCAGCATGGCGCAGCGGTCAGCAATCTCGTTGGGGTATTTGACCACCACTTCCCTCGCGCGCTCTTCGCCGAGATAGGAGAACTCTCGAAGCATCTCGTCGGTGGTCTTGAAGAACAGGGGCGGTTGCTCGTCCGCGTCTGAAAATCCTTGGGTCTTCATGACGACGGCGCGGTAAACCGCGTCCTTTTCGTCCAGAAAATGCACGTCCCCCGTGGCGACGCAGGGCTTTCCCAGTTCCTGTGCAAGGTCGGAAATCCGCCTGTTCAAGTCCCGCAGGTCGTCCTCGCTGTTCACCATTCCGTTGCGGAGCATGAAGGCGTTGTTGCCGACGGGCTGAATCTCGAGATAATCGTAAAACTTAGCGATCCTTCGGACTTCCTCCGCAGGCTTATTGCCGGCGACGGCGCGGAAGAGCTCGCCGGCCTCGCAGGCGCTGCCCAGGATCAGCCCTTCCCTGTGCATCATCAAAAGGCTTCTCGGAATGCAGGGCCTGCCGGAACGCCTGTCAAAATGGTTCAAATGGGCATAAGAAACCAAGCGATACAGATTGTTCAGGCCCTTGGGGTCTTTGACCAGAAGAACCATGTGGTAACGGGGCATTCTGGAGCGCTTCTCCGCCCTGTGGGCTGGGAACACGCCGGGCAAACCCTGTGCCCCGCATTTTTTGTAAAGCTCCGCCAGCTTCAAAAACACCTGGGCGGTGGCGGTGGCGTCGCAGGTGGCCCGGTGGTGATCCTTTAGCGAAATATCAAAATGCTCCGTTAACGTGTCCAGCTTGTGGTTTTTCAGCCCCCGCAGGAGATAACGGGAAAGCGTCAGCGTATCCACGTAGGGGTTTTTGAAGGTCAAGCCGGAAAGCTCGCCATACCGGGTCAAAAACCCCACGTCAAAGGGCGCGTTATGGGCGACCAGTACCGCATCCCCGGCGAAACCCTGAAAGGAGGCCAGCGCTTCCTCCACAGGCGGCGCGTTCATCACCATTTCGGTGGTGATGCCCGTCAGCTTCGTGATCTTTTCCGGCACCGCCATATGGGGGTTCACAAAGGTGGAGAAGGAATCCGTCACTTCGCCGTTGACCAGCTTGACCGCGCCGATTTCCAGGATTCTGTCCCTGGTGCGATCCACGCCGGTGGTTTCCAGGTCCACCACCACGAAGGTCTGATCGAAGGGGATGGGGGTGCAGTCGTCCAAAAGGTACCCCTCGCAACCGAAGATACCCTTGATCCCCGCCTTTTTCGCCTCCGAATAGAATTCCGGAAATGCCTGCACCACGCCGTGGTCCGTCACAGCGATGGCAGGGTGCCCCCAGGTTTTTGCCCGCCTGATTGCATCTTTTGCGGAAAGCAGGCCATCCTTCATGGACATGTGGGTGTGCAGGTGAAGCTCGACGCGCTTATTGCCGTCCTTGTCGCCCTTGTCCTCCCGAACAGGGTCCCTTTCCACTGCGACGATGCTCTTGGGAACGACGGTCAGCTCCTCGATATATTCGTCGATCTCCGTTGACCCGATCACCCGCACCCAATCGCCGACGGAGATGGGTGGAGGCGGGGTGCGCAGCCAGCTTTTTTGGTTTTTGGGCAGCTTGACGGTAACGGAATCGGTGTAATCGGTCACGTCGAAGGAGAAGGGCTTTTGCCATTTTGCCTCCGGGTCGTAGGCATCCGCCCGGATGACCTCCCCTTCGATGACCACCTTCTTCAGATCCGGTACCAAAGCCGAAATGGCTGTTGCCTGCTCGGCGGCCGCGATTTTTCTGCCGTAAAGCAGCCGTTCGCCGGGCTTTTTTTGTGCCCCGCCCAGATTGGACGCGGGGTTGCCCGCACTTTGGGGCAGCAAAACGGGCTTGTCGATCACCGCGTTGACCCTGCCCACGCCCAAAAACGGCTCGGAAAGGACGGCGGAGATTTTCCGCCTGTCCTCCTCGGAAACGTCCTCATTGCACAGAAAACAGACCGTGATCATTCCCTCCGCTTCGGAGAGCACCGCACGGTCCAGCGTAAGAAGATCGGCAAAGCGCTCGCAACCGCCCTGCCGCAAGAGAGTGCGCCAGTCTTTCATTCAAATCCTCGATATATGTCACTCGCCCGAAAGCCCTTTCGCTTCGGCTATCAGGGCGCTGATTCCTTCGTGGTAATCTTGGAACACGGCGATTCGTTCGCCTTTTTTGAACAGCACGCAGCCGCCCGGGGAGAAGGCGATGCCTGCGTCCGCCTCCCTCGCTTCGCCCGGCCCGTTCACCACGCAGCCCATCACCGCGACCTTGACGTACTTCCCCGTTTCGGGAAGCGCGGCACGAACCTTTTCGACGTATTCCAAAAGCTCCGCCTTACAGCGGCCGCAGGTGGGGCAGGAAATGATCTCCACCCCGGATTTTCGAAGCCCTGCTGCCTTCAGGATCGCCAGCGCCGCCGCGGGTTCCTGCACCGGGTCGCCGGTGATGGAAACCCGGATAGTGTCTCCGATGCCATCGACGAGCAGCGCACCCGCGCCCACAGCGGATTTGACGAGCGCCTGTTCCCCCGCGCCCGCCTCGGTCACGCCGATGTGCAGGGGGTAATCGGTTTTTTCGTGCAGGATGCGGGTGGCCTGTACCGTCCGTTTCACGTCCGACGACTTGACGGACAGCACGATGTCGTAAAAACCCTCGTTTTCTAAAAGCGCCGCGTGGCCCAACGCGCTTTCCGCCAGGGCTTCGGCGGTGGGACCGCCGTATTTCATCAGCAACTCCCGCTCCAAAGAGCCGCCGTTCACCCCCACGCGAATGGGCGCGCCGCGGTCCTTTGCGGCTGCGGCGAGCTCCTGCACCTTTTTCGCTCCGCCGATGTTGCCGGGGTTGATGCGGAGCTTGTCCACTCCGTTTTCCAATGCGGCGACGGCCAGTCGATGGTCGAAATGCACGTCCGCCACCAGGGGGATGTGAATCTGCTGTTTGATCTTTCGGATGGCGTGGGCGCAGTCCATGTCGTACACCGAGACGCGGACGATCTCGCACCCGGCCTTTTCCAATCGGAGGATCTGGCCGACGGTGGCGTCCACATCCGCGGTATGGGTGTTGCACATGGACTGGATGGAAACTTCCGCACCGCCGCCCATGGGGACATTGCCAACGAGAACCTGTCTTCTTGCCATTTGCTACCCTCCGATGAGCCTGCCCACGTCCCCGATGGTCAGATAGAGGACGAAAGCCATCAAAAGCCCAAGGCCCACCAGGTGGACGAGGCCTTCCTTTTCCCTGGGCACAGGCTTTCCGAAGATGATCTCGATGAGCAGAAAGATCAGCCGCGCGCCGTCCAGCGCCGGGAAGGGCAGCAGGTTGAAGATGCCCAGGTTGAGGCTTAAGTACAGCGTCAGCCTGAAGATGCTCTCCCATCCCGTTCGCACCGCCTGGCCGATCACCGAGATGGTGCCCACCGGGCCCATCACCTGGTCCTGAAGGTTGGGCGTGCGGAAGATGTTGGCAAAGAAGTTGAGCAGCGTCTTCGCTGAATAAGCCAAGAATTCCCCCGCGGTGCCCAGCGCTTCGCCGAAGGTGAAGCTCCGCCTGCCCTCGTAATTGATGGTGATGCCGATTTGGTTTTTGCCCTGGGTATCGTCAAAAAGATTTTTGGGACGAAGGGCAACGTATTCCCCGCCCCGCTTGACGACGACCTCCACCCCCGCCTCGGGGTCGGCTTTTTGGATTTCGCCCAGGGCAGAAAAGTCAAAGACCGCCTGCTTGCCGTTCACCGAGACGATCACGTCCCCTGGCCGCATGCCAGCGGCTTCCGCCGGGGAGCCGGCGTTCACCGTTTCAACGGTGGCAGCATAATCCCCCCAGGCCATCAGAGTCACGACGGCAAGAACGTAGGCAAAGGCGATGTTCATCGCCGAACCCGCGAGGATCACCAGGAAGCGCTTCCAGGCTTTTTGGGCGTTGAAGGCCGTCGGGTCTTCCCTTTTGTCCTGATCCTCGCCGTGGAAGCGGCAAAAGCCGCCCAGGGGGAAGGCGCGCAGGCTGTAAAGAATCCCTTTTCGCTCCTTGGAAAGGACGCGCGGGCCGAAGCCCACGGCAAATTCGTCGACGCGAAAGCCCAGCGCCCGGGCTGCGCCGAAATGCCCCAGTTCGTGGATGACGATCAGCACGCCAAGGACGACGACCGCTCCGAGAATCGACAAAAAAACCGTCATCAGACTACCTCGCAATCCGCTTCAAAACGTGTTCCCGGGCGCGGCGGTCCGCGTCCAGAATCTCCTCAAAGGAGTCCGGAATCCGGGTGGGGATGGCGCAAAGGGCGCTCTCGATGGCGGCGGGGATCTCCAAAAACCCCGCTTTGCCTTCCAAAAACGCGGACACTGCCATTTCGTTGGCGGCGTTGTATACCGCGGTGGCCGTACCCCCGGCCTTCAGGGCGTCGTACGCCATGCGCAGGGCCGGGAAACGCTGGGTGTCCGGCAATTCAAAGCGCAACGTGGCAAGGTCGGCGGCACTCAGCCTTTTAACGGGTGAATCCAGTCTCTTTGGCCAGGTCAGGGCGTACTGGATGGGCAGGCGCATATCCGGCGCGCCAAGCTGGGCCAGGAGCGCGCCGTCGATGGTCTCCACAAAGGAATGGACGATACTGCCCGGGTGAATCAAAACGTCGATTTGATCCGCGCCGATGCCAAAAAGAACGTGTGCCTCGATCACCTCAAGCCCCTTGTTTGCCAACGTGGCGCAGTCGATGGTGATCTTTCTGCCCATGTTCCAGCTGGGGTGGCGCAGGGCCATTTCCACGGTGACGTTTTTCAGCTGTTCCGCCGTATAGTCCCGGAAGGGCCCTCCCGAGGCCGTCAGGATGATGCGGCTGACCTCCCCCCGATTGGACAGCCCCTGCATGCACTGGAACAGGGCGGAATGCTCGCTGTCCACCGGGAGCAATCTGTCGCGGTTTTCGTCCAGCTCCGCTTTGAGCAGCTCGCCGCCGCAAACAATGGATTCCTTATTGGCCAAAGCCACCCGTTTTTTCGCCTTCAGGGCAGCGCGAAGGGGGAATATCGCCTTCATCCCGGTAATGGCGATCACCACGGTGTCCACCGAATCCAAGGTGGCGGCGGTGATGTTCGCTTCGTCGCCGTCACGCGCGGTCAGGGCGCTGAACTCCGGCGCGTATTTCGCAGTAAGGGCATCCAGCGCCTTTTCGTTGCCATATGCCGTCAGCGCCTTCACGCGAAACAGTTCCGGATGGGCGTCTACGACGGAAAGGGTCTGGCGTCCCACCGAGCCGGTACAGCCCAGGATCGCCAGATTTTTTATTTCAGATGATTTCAAATGCAATTCTCCTTCAAATGGTCGGCCCTTCGATGGGTCATAGCATTATATTGACCCCATCGCCGCCGCCAGAACATAAGCAAAATAAACCGCCGGCAGGGCAAAAAGCAGGCTGTCGAACCGGTCGAGTATGCCGCCGTGGCCGGGGAAGATCTTGCCGAAGTCCTTGATGCCCATTTCCCGCTTGATGACGGAGGCGGCCAAATCCCCGATCTGCCCGAGGACCGAGCAAATGGGAGAAAGGGCGAGGAACACCCACAGGGGGTAGTCGGTTTTTAGCCAGGGCTGCAAAAAAAACAGCACCGTCCCGGCGACAATGCCGCCCAGGAGGCCGCCCGCGGCGCCCTCCACGGATTTTTTGGGGCTTAGGGCAGGGCAGAGCTTGTGCTTCCCGAAGGCCATCCCTATAAAATACGCCATCATATCCGTCAGACAGACCACGGCGAGGGCAAAAAGCAGCATCGCTTTGCCGAAGGGCGCGTCCACCGAAAGGGTCAGCGCCATCACGCCGTAAAGGGGCATGGGATACGCCATCGAAAACAGCGACCAGAAAAGCGCTTCGGTGGTCACGTTTTTTGAAAGGATCCTCACCGCAAAGGCGGCAGAGATCACCAGGACATACATCGAAAAAATGGCGGCGGCACCGACGTACCACGCTGCCGGAACCAGCAGCGCAGCGCACAGATACCCCGGCCATGCCATGATTTCGCGCCCTTTGGTGCGAATGGCGGACACCATCTCGTACTGGGAAACCATGGCAAAAACAAACACCGCGCAAAGCTGAACCACGGTGTTGCCCAGGACGAACACCACCAGATACAATAATCCAATCACGATGCCGGATAGTACGCGCGTCTTCAAGCTCTCCTCCTGTCTGCTGCGCTTTCTCACAGCCCGCCAAACCGTCTGTTGCGCCGCTGGTATTCGGCCAGCGCGTTCAAATAAGCGCGTTCGTCGAAATCCGGCCAATACGTATCGGTGAAAACCAGCTCGGAATAGGCGGTTTCAAAGGGCAAGAAGTTGGACAGCCGGTACTCCCCGCTGGTTCTGATGACCACATCCGGGTCGGGCAGGTCGTTGACGTTCAGGGTTTTGGCAAAGAGCGCTTCGTCGATGGCGTCGGGGTTCAGACTGCCCTTTGCGGCCAATTCCGCCAGATACCTTGCAGTCCGGGCGATGGATTGCCGCCCGCCGTAGTTGAAGGCGAGGTTGAGCACCATCTTGCTGTTTTCCCTGGTTTTTTCTGCGGCATGGTCCATCGCGGAAAGGACGGCGTCGCTCAAACCCTTTCTGGAACCCAAAAAGGTGATGCGCACGCCGTTTTTCGCAAGCTCAAGAAGCTCCTTCTCAAGGTACTCGATGAGCAGCCGCATTAGCCCGCCCACCTCTTCTTTGGGGCGCTTCCAGTTTTCGGCGGAAAAGGCATATACCGTGAGTACGGGAATGTTCAGGTCGCTGGTGGCGGCGACGATGTCCCGCAGCCTTTCCACCCCCGCCCTGTGCCCCATCATCCGGGGCAGAGCGCGCGCCTTTGCCCAGCGGCCGTTGCCGTCCATGATGATGGCGACGTGCTTCGGCAGCGAATCGAGATCCACCAGGCGGGCTGTTTCGGGTATTTTTTGAAAAAGGTTCAACGATCGAAAGTCTCCTTTAACGAAGGGAGTGGTGCGGAAGCTTCGCCGCCTTCAATCCCCGGATTCCTTGGGTTCTGTTCGCACTGCTGCGGCGACAAGGGTCACCTCGTTCCCATTTTGGCGGATTTGCAACACGCGGTCGCCATCCGGGTCAATTATACCCTTTTTGCTGCTCGTGAACGCAACCTTGCAAACAGCGCCCGCAGCTTGCAGGCGCCTGATCGCTTCGTCTGTTGTATGCCCCAGTACGTCGGGCAGGTGCAGGTCCTTCATCAGACCTCCATAATCTCCTTTTCCTTGGCTGCTGCGGCGGCGTCGATATCCTTGATGAAGCTGTCCGTCAGCTTCTGGACCTCGTTCTCCATCTGCTTGCGGTCGTCTTCCGTAATCTCGGAGCTCTTTTCCATTTTCTTGATCTGCTCATTGGCGTCCCTGCGGATGGCGCGGATGGCGATCTTGCCTTCCTCCGCCTTTTTCCGAACGGTTTTGCAGAGTTCTTTGCGGCGCTCTTCCGTCAGTTCCGGGAACACCAGGCGGATCACCTTGCCGTCGTTGGTGGGGTTGATGCCCAAGTCGGACTTCAGGATGGCCTTTTCGATATCCTTGATCGCCTTGACATCCCACACGCTGATCTGCAGGATGCGCGGTTCGGGAGTGGCGATGTTGCCCAGCTGCTGGATGGGCGTGGGCGTGCCGTAATAATCCACGAGGATGCGGTCCAGTACGCGGGGGTTCGCCCGGCCGGCACGAAGGGCAGCAAATTCGTCCCGCATGACGTTCATCGTCTTGGTCATCTTTTCTTTCGCTGTATTTAAAACCTCGTTCGCCATGGATAACCTCCTGAATCACAAGTCATTACGATTATTTTAATGTAGAACCCTCAGGAAAACAAGCCTTTTATGAAGGGTGTCAGCCGCGGATGAACGTCCCCCGGCAACGGCCGTCGATGGCGTCGATGAGGTTCCTGGGCTCCGAAAGCTGGAACACGAAGACGGGCAGCCCGCCGCCCGGCCTGTCCCGACACAGGATGACGGAGGACTGGTCCAGCGCCTCCAGCCTTTTCAGGATGATTTCGTCGTAGGTGATTTCATCGTAGCGCTTCGCGTTTTTGAACTTTCTGGGGTCCTTGTCGTACACGCCGTCCACCGCCTTGCCGCAATAGAGCATTTCCGCCCCAATCTCCAGCGCGCGAAGGGCCGCCGCTGTGTCTGTGGAAAAATACGGTCTGCCGGTACCCGCCGCAAAGATCACGATTTCCCCCGCATCCAGGCGCTCTACGGCTTTGCGTTTTGTGAAGGTTTCGCAGACCTGCTTCATTTCGATGGCGCTCATCACCACAGCCTTGGCTCCGATGCGCAAGAGCGCGTCCTTCAGGGCGATGGCGTTGATCACCGTCGCCAGCATGCCCATGTGGTCTGCGTCCGTCCTGTCCATATCGCCGGAAGAACGGCCGCGCATGATGTTGCCGCCCCCCACGACGATGCCCTGCTGAATGCCGCGGCCATCAATTTCCTTCAAAACCGCGGCGACCGTGTCGATCTTGTCATAATCCAGCGTTTTGCCGGGTGCTGAGAGCATCTCCCCGCTCAGCTTGATAAGCACTCGTCTTTTTTGCGCCATTTTTCGTGCGTCCTCCGAAATTTTATCATAAAAAAGGAACACGAAAGGCCGTGTTCCTTTTTCGAATTACTTGTTCATCTGGCCCATGACTTCATCGGCAAAGTTCTCTTCACGCTTTTGCAGTCCCTCGCCCATCTCGTAGCGGGCGAAGCGGCGGATGGTGATCTTTTCGCCAATCTTCGCGATCTTTTCGTTGATGAGATCGGTGATGGTGATGTCCGGATCCTTGACGAAGGGCTGCTCCATCAGGCAGACTTCCTTGAAATACTTTTCAATGCGGCCATCCACCATCTTGTCGATGATGTTCCTGGGTTTCGGCTTGGGATCGTTGAGGGCTTCGGCCAGAAGAATCTCGCGCTCGTGGGCGATTTCTTTGGGGTCGACTTCCTCGCGGGAAACATAGGTGGGCTTTGCAGCGGCGATCTGCATGGCAATATCGTGGGCCAGGTCCTTGAACTCCTCGGTCTTGGCGACGAAGTCGGTCTCGCAGTTGAGTTCGACCAGAACGCCGATCTTGCCGCCCATGTGGATATAGGAATCGACGATACCCTCGGCAGCGATGCGGCCGGCCTTCTTCGCGGCTTTAGCCAGTCCCTTTTCGCGCAGCCAGTCAACGGCCTTGTCAATATTGCCTTCACAGGCCACCAGCGCGTTTTTGCAGTCCATCATGCCGCAGCCGGTCATTTCGCGCAGTTCCTTAACGGCGGAAGCAGTAATTTGCATTGGGTTTCCTCCTTATGTATTTACCTTGAAAGAGGGAAGCCAAAAACCTTGCTTCCCTCTCGTGATTTCACAGCGGGTTATTCGGCCTGTTCCAGCTCGACTTCGGATTCTTCGCCTGCCCCCTGTTCGCCCTGGCGGCCTTCGAGGATGGCGTCCGCCATCTTGGAGGAGATCAGCTTGATGGCACGAATGGCGTCGTCGTTGCCGGGAATGACGTAGTCGATCTCGTCGGGATCGCAGTTCGTGTCCACAATGGCGACGATCGGGATACCCAAAGCCCGGGCTTCCTTCACGGCGATGTGCTCCTTGCGGGAGTCCACCACGAAAATCGCGCCGGGAAGACGCTTCATATCGGCGATGCCGCCCAGGTTGTTCTGCAGCTTTTCCTTGATCTTCATCAGCTTGCCCACTTCCTTTTTGGGAAGAAGGTCCAGCTGACCCTCGGCTTCCATCTTTTCGATCTGCTTGAGCTTGTTGATGCGGCTCTGGATGGTCTTGAAGTTGGTCAGCATGCCGCCCAGCCAGCGGTGGTTGACGTAGAACATGCCGCAGCGTTCGGCTTCGACCTGAATGGATTCCTGGGCCTGCTTCTTGGTGCCGACGAACAGGATGGGCGCGCCGGAAGCGGACACTTCGCGCATGAAGTTGTACGCCTCGTCGATCTTCTTGACGGTCTTCTGAAGGTCGATGATGTAGATGTCATTGCGCTCGGTGAAGATGTACTCTGCCATCTTGGGGTTCCAGCGACGGGTCTGGTGACCGAAGTGTACGCCGGCTTCGAGAAGCTGCTTCATGGAAATAACGGACATTGTTTCACCTCATAAGTAGTGTTTTTTGTGCTGTCGCATGATCCGCTTTTGCGGCGCCGAATCACAATCCGGCAACCGAACAGCGGCCGTGTCAACAGCAGCTAACCACCTTTCGCTTCATCCTGTCGGGACCCCTGATCAGGGGAACGCCCACACAGTCAGCGAAAGTGCGTTATCCGGTGTATTTTAACATATGGTTTGCAGGGTTGCAAGGGGATTATTCGTCCTCCGCCTCGTCCAGCTCGTCCATCAGCTCAAGGAAGCGGTCGAAAGCCTCGTTCAGGAGGATCTCATTGTCGATCGGAACATAAACATCCTTGCCATTTTCGTCCTGCTCTATGCAAAGGAGCAGCACTTCGCCCTCGCCGATGCCCTCCGCCTCTTCCATGGGCATCAGGGCGATGATGCGCCGCCCCTCATAATCGAAAGTCAGCAAATGGTCAAAGGTCACTTCCCGGCCGGTTTCGTCGGTCAGTTTGACGGTGTTGATCAGTTCGTTGGGATATTCCATCTCGATGCCTCCAACTGCAGATTAACAAGAATAAAGGGCGCAAACATGCGCCTCGGATGATAGGCAGGCCTCTTTTCGCAATGTTGCGGGTTGCGGGCCTGGGATAACATCAGCGCGGCCGGTGCTTTGCATGCTCCAGATACCCCTGAAGGATGATCACGGCAGCCATTTTGTCGATCACGCCTTTTCTTTTTTTGCGGCTGACGTCCGCCTCCAGCAAGATGCGCTCTGCCGCGGCGGTGGTCAGGCGTTCATCGTAAAATTCGATCTCTCCGTCGAAATGCTTGGCGACGATTTCGGCAAACGCCCTGGTTTTTTCCGCCTGAGGGCCATAGGTGCCGTTCATGTTTCGCGGAAGGCCAAACACAAGGGTGACCGGGGCGTATTTCTTCGCGAGGGCGGCCAGATACTTTGCGTCCTCCTCGTCGTCCCCGGTTCTTTTGTATGTTTCCAGTCCGTTGGCAGTGATCCGCATGGGATCGCTGATCGCGATGCCGATGCGGACGGAGCCCACGTCCAGCGCCATGGCGCGGCGATAGTCCGTCACGAATCCCGCCCGTCCCTTTGATCCACATAGAACCGGACGAATTCCTCCAAAAGCTCGTCCCTTTCCACGCGGCGGATCAGGTAACGGGCATTTTTGTAACTCGTGATGTAGGTGGGATCGCCGGAAATCACATAGCCCACGATCTGGTTGATCGGGTCATAGCCTTTTTCCTTCATGGCGGCATACACCGCCATGATGATTTCCTCGGTGGTGGGGGCGTTGTCCCTCCCGATGGAGAATTGTTGGGTTTGATCCTTATCTCTTGTCATGGCTGCCCTCCGCTTTGATAGCACGTTCATTATACCATTTTTCTGCCACATTTCAATGAAGGCATGCCCCTTTTGTCAATGATTTACAATACGTTCGCATCAAGAGGTCGCGGGGAATCTTTTTTAAAGACTCCCCGCCATCGTCATCTCATATTCGTTATGTGCCTGATTTTTTTAGCCATTCTCCGGCCGTCCCTCGCGAGCATACCCGGATGCATGGATTCCAGTGCCATAGTGGCGGCAACAGCTCCGGCAATGCTGCCGGCCATCACTCCGATGGCAAACCATCCCTTCATGTTTGAACCTCCTTGCGTTTGATAGCGCATCGCGCATAGATAGTTTGCCGTCTAATAGCACAAATTAAGAAGGCATTTGCATACAAAAATGGGAAATTTCACCCATTTATGATGCACATCAATGCTCGCAGGCCGCGCAGGACTCGTTGACGGTGACTTCTTCGCCGCCGCCGTTTTTCCTTTGGCGATAATTCTCGATGGCCGCCTTGATGGCTTCCTCCGCCAGGACGGAGCAGTGGATCTTCACGGGAGGCAGGCCTTCCAGGGCTTCCACCACGGCGCGGTTGGTGAGTTTGAGGACTTCCTCGATGGATTTGCCTTTGACCAACTCCGTGGCCATGGAACTGGTGGCGATGGCCGCCCCGCAACCGAAGGTCTTGAATTTGACGTCGGTAATGATCTCGTTTTCATCCACCTTGATGTACATCCGCATGATATCGCCGCACTTGGCGTTGCCCACCTGGCCGATGCCATCCGCGTCCTCCATCTCGCCGACGTTGCGCGGGTTTTCAAAATGGTCCATTACTTTTTCGCTGTACAGCATCTTTTAGCCTCCAGAAACTGTTTTGTGTTCATAAATTGGGGACATTTCACGCAGGGTGCGCACGATTCCCGGCAACGTTTCCAGCACGTAGTCCACGTCTTCTTCCGTCGTTGCGTCGCCCAGGGTGAGCCTCAAGGAGCCGTGGGCGATTTCGTGGGGCAGGCCGATGGCGAGGAGCACGTGGGACGGGTCAAGAGAGCCGCTGGTGCAGGCGGATCCGCTGGAGCCCTCGATCCCCGCAAGATCCAGCCGAAGCAGCAGGGCCTCTCCCTCGATATACCGGAAGCACATGTTCAGGTTGTTGGGCAGGCGGTGTTTAAGGTCTCCGTTCACCCGGCAGTCCGGTATCCGTTCGAGAAGGCCGTTCATCAGCCTGTCCCGCATGGCGGCGATACGCCGGGCATCCTCTTCCAAATTGGCGGTGGCAAGCTCGATGGCCTTGCCCATGCCTATGATGCCGGGAAGGTTTTCCGTTCCCGCCCTTCTACCCCGCTCCTGGGCGCCGCCGTGGATGAAGGAAGGAACCCTGACGCCCTTTCGCACATACAGCGCGCCGATGCCCTTGGGGCCGTAGAACTTGTGGGCGGACATAGAAAGAAGGTCGATGTTCATCGCCTTGACGTCCACCGGTACAGCGCCGATGGCCTGGACCGCATCCGTATGGAACAGCACGCCGTGCTTCTTGCAGACTTCGCCGATCTCGGCGATGGGTTCGATGGTGCCGATCTCGTTGTTGGCGAACATGATGGAAACCAGGATGGTCTCGGGGCGTATCGCTGCTTCCACCTGTTCCGGGGTCACTCTGCCGTACTCGTCCACGTCCAGATAGGTAACGGAGATGCCCCTGTTCTTTTCCAGCCACTCGCAGGTATGCAGAATCGCGTGGTGTTCGATCTTGGTGGTAATGATGTGGTTGCCCTTTTTGGCGTAGTTTTCTGCGATTCCCTTCAGGGCCATATTGTCCGCCTCGGAGCCGCCGCCGGTAAAGTAAATCTCGGCGGGCTGGGCGTTGATCGCTGCCGCGACCTGCTCCCTCGCCCGGTCCACCGCAGAGCGGGCAAGTTGGCCCCTGGTGTGGATCGAGCTGGGATTGCCGAAATTCTCCGTGAAGAAGGGCAGCATCGCCTCTAATACCGCCGGCTTGACATAGGTGGTGGCTGCGTGGTCCATATAGATTCGGCGTTTGGTCATATTTTGTGTTCCTCCGGCTATTCTTCAGTTTCGGAATTCTGTTGTATCATATTTTCTAACGTCATGTTGTCGAGTACGCCGTCGATCGCCTTCTGAATTCTGGCAAATACCGGGTGCGACGGGCAAAAGCTGGCGTTTTTGCAGCCCTCGTCGCTCACGCAGTCCGCGATGGAGGTGGAGCCTTCCAGGGCATTGAGTATTTCGCCGATGGAGATTTCCGAACTGGGCCGGGAGAGCTCGTAACCCCCCAGGGCGCCTCGGCTGCTGACCACCAGCCCCGCCCTTCTCAGCGAGGCGAAAAGCTGCTCGAGGTATGCTTCGGAAATATCCTGCCTTTGGGCGATCGTTTTGAGCGATATGGGGCCATTCTGATTGATCGCCAGATCGTACATCGCCCGTAATCCATATCTGCTGCGGGTTGAAAGCTTCATGACTCCTCCATTTCCTAGCAAACTACTCTACTTTCAAATTAAAGATACCACTCCCAAAATGCGCTGTCAAGTATTTGTACCATTTTCGTCGGAATTGGATGCGCGAAAAAGGCTGTAAAAATCCGGCAGTCACAGCGACTGCCGGAGGATGGTTTCATCAAGGATTCTCTTGATTTCCTGTTGGTATGCTTCGTTTCCCAGAGGATAAAAGTGGCAGGATACCAGCAAAAAATAGTGCACAAGGGCTGGCATGGAAAAGCGCAGGGTTTCGGCATACCCCGAAAGGAAACGCTCCCGCTCCTTTGCCGTTTTAAGGAATTTCTGCCCGGGACGCAAAACCAGCGCCCAGGCGAGGTCAAACTCCCGTATGCCCGTGCCCGAAAGCTCGTAGTCCAGCACGGCGGAGACCTTTTCGCCCTCCCAGAGGACGTTGGCGTAATAGCAGTCTCCGTGGACGAAGCACGTCGAAGCGCCAACCGGCGGATTTTCAAGAAGATATGCTTCGGCTTTCTCCAGCCCGTGCTTTTCGAAAAAGGCGTGGTCGGGGAGTTCGAAGAACCGCCTCGACTTCACGTTGGGACGGGCGAGATCAAGCCCGTGGAACTGCGCCAGCGTCCTTCCGTACTCCGCCAGATAGGCAAGGGACTCGAGGTTTTCGTTTTCCCCCAGGATTTGGGAGAGTCTTTTGCCGGGCAGTTCCGCGGTGACGAGGTACCTTGGCGGTCCTTTGCCGTACTCGATCACCGGCGGCGCAAAAGAAAAGGGCAGCAGCGCGAGGGTTTGCGCCTCGTTCAGAAGATCCGCGCCGCACTGGCGCTCCACCTTGACGTAGGCGCGAAAGCGTTCGCCCCTAAACACGCCTTCTGCGTGAAACACGTCGTTCCCGGCGTGGGGATAGCCGAGGACGTGCTCGATGCGAAAGTCCTTCAGGGGCAACTTGAAGGGGTCAACGGTGTCCCGCCAGGGATGGGGCTGATGCATGTCCTTCCCTCCGAAATAAACCGGCCCGCTTCAATCGCAGGCCGGCACTTGTTTTACTGTTCCTTGCTGACAATGTGGTCCATCCTGTGCCCAAGCCTTTTTGATCTTTTGAACTTCGGCTCCAGGGCGCGGATGATCCCGTAAGAAGCGATGGCGCAAAGGATGCCCGCCAAAGCGCTGACCCAGTCCGGCGCACCAAAGAGCATCGGAATGCCTACGCCAACAAGCAGACCGAAAAGCGGTGTGCCGTACATGATCAGCGTCGCTTCCATGAAGGACGAACTGTTCATGGCAACGGCCACCTTGTCCCCCACTTTGGCGTTCAAGGTGTTATCCACCACCACCATCATTTCCTCCGGTCCGGCCTTGATGCAGGCGCGGCAGTTTTTGCACGCGCTGGTGCGGGCAAACACGACCTTTGCCTTTCCATCGTCAACCTCGACCACAACACCCTTTTCGTACATCTTTCTCTCCTCGGCATGGCGGCTGCGTCGCGCCTCATGCCCTGTCCTTTGTTCTTTTATTCTTCGATTTCCAGATAGAGCTCTTTCAGCTGTTTCTCCTCCACACAGGTGGGGGCTTCCGTCATCGGGCAGGTAGCGTTCTGAATCTTCGGGAACGCGATGACATCCCGGATGGACTGGCTGCCGGAAAGCAGCATCACCAGCCGGTCCAGGCCAAAGGCCAACCCTCCGTGGGGAGGCGTGCCGTACTTGAACGCATTAAGCAGGTAGGAAAAGCTCTCCTGGGCGCGCTCGGGGGTGAACCCCAAGGCCGCAAACATCCTTTTTTGGATTTCCGGATTGTGGATTCGGATGGAACCGCCGCCGATTTCATTGCCGTTGAGCACGATGTCATAAGCCTTGGCGCGCACTTTGCCCGGCTCGGTCTCCAGCAGGGGCAGGTCCTCTTCCTTGGGCATGGTGAAGGGGTGGTGCTTGGCAACGTAGCGGTTTTCTTCTTCGCTGTACTCAAACTGGGGGAAATCCGTCACCCACAAAAGGTCGAACCTTTCCTGGTCGATCAGGTTGAAGCGCTCGCCGAGTTTGAGGCGCAGCGCGCCCAGGGCGGCGTAGACCACGGAATCCTTGCTGTCCGCCACGAAGAACAGCGTGTCGTTCGGCTCGGCCTTGCAGCGCTCGAAGATCGCCTGCACCTGTTCTTCGGTCATGAACTTGGTGATGGCGGACTTGATTTCGCCCTCTGCGGTCAGGCTGATCCAGGCAAGTCCCTTGGCGTGGTACTGTTTGACGAATTCGACATAGGAGTCGATCTCCCTTCTGGGGAGTTTATCCACAGAGTCCTTGCAGTTGATGGCGCGCACGCTCCCGCCCGCCTCCACCGCGCTTCTGAATACTTTGAAGTCGATCTGCTCCGCGATGTCGGAAATATCCACAAGCTCCATGCCAAAGCGGGTGTCCGGCTTGTCGGAGCCGAAGCGGTCCATGGCTTCCTGCCAGGGCAGTCTGGGCAGGGGCAGGGCGATCTCCTTCCCCAGCACTTCCTGAAAGAGCCTGGCGAGGAAGCCCTCGTTGACGGCCATGACGTCCTCCTCGTCCACGAAGCTCATCTCCAGGTCCAACTGGGTGAACTCCGGCTGGCGGTCGGCGCGCAGGTCCTCGTCCCGCCAGCAGCGGGCCACCTGGAAATAGCGGTCAAAGCCCGCCACCATCAGGATCTGCTTATAAAGCTGGGGGGACTGGGGCAGGGCATAGAACTTGCCCTTGTGGACCCGGCTGGGTACGAGATAGTCCCGGGCGCCTTCGGGGGTGGATTTGCCCAGGGTGGGGGTTTCGATCTCGATGAAACCCTGTTCGTCGTAATAGTCTCGGGCCAGCTTGACGATCCTGTGCCGCAGCATCATGCGCTGCTGCATCACCGGGCGGCGCAGGTCGAGATAGCGGTATTTGTAGCGGATGTTCTCGCCGACCTTGATGTCGTCGTCGATCTCAAAGGGCGGGGTTTCCGCCTTGCTGAGGATCTCGAATTCCTCTACCCTCAGCTCGATGGTACCGGTGGGAAGCAGGGGGTTGACCGTCTCCTCGTCCCTGCGGACCAGCTTGCCGGAAACCGCCAGGACGTACTCACTGCGGATGGATTCCGCGCGGTGGAAGGCCTCTTCCGGCAGCTTACCCGCGTCAAACACGGTCTGCATGATGCCGGTCCTGTCCCGAAGGTCCACGAAGATCAGCGCGCCGAGGTCCCGGCGCTTGTTTACCCAGCCCATCAGGGTCACTGTTTCGCCGATCTGGGCTTCTGTCGGCTGGGCGCAGTAATGGGTGCGCTTGAAGGTTGCGGGCATTTCTTACTTCTCCTTACAATATGTTAAACATTTTCTCATTTGAGGGTGATGGCGTCCGCCAGCCTGGCGGTCTCGATTTCGCGTTCTACGCCACTTTGCATGTTTTTTAGCTTGACGACGCCTTTCGCCAGCTCGTCGTCCCCGATGACGACGGTGTAAGTTGCGCCGATCTTGTCCGCGTACTTGAACTGGGCTTTCATGCTGCGGCGGGCGTGGTCCACCTCCGCCTTGATTCCCTTTTGGCGCAGCCCGCCGCACAGGGCGACGGCCTGGGTCTTCGCCGCTTCGCCGTACGTGCAGAAGAACACGTCGCACAGCGGGGGACGGGGGATTTCGACGCCCTGGTTTCCCATCACCAGCAGCAGCCGCTCCATACCCATCCCGAAACCGACGCCTGCCATGGGCGGCCCGCCGATCTCCTCCACCAGCCTGTCATACCTGCCGCCGCCGCACACCGTTCCTTGGCTGCCGGCGTGGGTGGAGATGATCTCGAACACCGTCTTGGTATAATAGTCCAAACCCCGGACGATTCGCGGATTGATGGTGTAATCAAGCCCCAAAGCGGTAAGGTAGCGCTTCAGATGCACAAAGTGTTGGGCGCAGTCGTCGCACAGGGAATCGAGCATCGAGGGCGCGTCCTTGGCGACCGTTGCGCACTTCTTGCAATCCAGCAATCTGAGGGGGTTCTGGTCGATCCTTCGCTTGCAGTCCTCGCACATGTCGTTAATATGGGGCGCGAAGTATTCCTTCAGCCGTTTGGTGTATTCCGGACGGCACTTCTCGCAGCCGATGGAGTTGATGTTCAGCGTCAGCTCCCGAACGCCGAGTTTTTGGAACACGTCAAAGGCCAGAGCGATGATCTCCGCATCCGCCGAAGCGTCCGGCGCGCCGAACACCTCCACCCCAAACTGGTGGTGCTCCCGCAGCCTTCCCGCCTGGGGGCGCTCGTAACGGAACACCGGGCAGTAAAGGTAGAACATCTTCGTGGGCTGGGCGTCGGCGTAGATCCTGTCCTCGATAAAGGCGCGCACCACGCCGGCGGTGCCTTCGGGTTTCAGGGTCACCGAGCGGTTGCCCTTGTCCGTGAAGGTGTACATCTCCTTCTGGACGATGTCCGTCGTTTGGCCCACCCCGCGCAAAAACAGCTCCGTATGCTCAAATGCGGGGGTGCGAATCTCGCGATAGCCGAAGGTGTCGCAAGTATCGCGCATCACGGATTCAATGTACCGCCATTTGTAGCTTTCGGCGGGGGTCACGTCCTTTGTGCCCTTGGGGGCCGAGGTGATCAGGGGCATAGCTTTTCCTCTTTCGTTCTGAAATATCGTTGGCACGGCGCAGGCCACAGGCGGCGCAGCCGCGCGGATGCATCTTATTGGTTCCTGAAAACGGGATAAAAAAACGGGCTGTCCGTCCATTTCAGGGACGGAAGGCCCGCGGTGCCACCCTGTTTGAACGCATACTCGCGTTCCACTCATGCCGTTAACGCTGGCAATGCGGCGGCGCCTACTGTGCTTTCAGCGTCGCGGCTCCCGGTCGTTCCTTCGCCGTTCCTCGCAGGCGGACTTCCAGCCGACGATCCGCCTCTCTTTGTACGGGTGCTACGGTTACTTTCTCCGTTCTCAGCCATTGTCGAAGATTCTGTTCCGTCCAATCACAGTCCTTCGGGCATTGTCCGGCAGACCTTTAGGGTCCATGCCGAAGTTGCGGCATGTTCTGCCGATGGGGCCGGACTGCGGGCATCCTCACATCCCGGGGGAACATCAGAATACCCTTTGTTATACTCCGCTATTCTACCTTCGAATATGCGTCTTGTCAACCATTTGCCTTGCCGAACTTCGAACCCTTTGCGCCCTTCGCGCCGAGCCCGGTCTTCTTCAAAATGTCCGACTCGAAGGCGTAGCTGGAGCGCGCTTTTTCGCGATGCGCCACTTCGGCATAAGCGATCAGCCTGTCAATCAGCTCGGAATACGGAATGCCCAAGGGCTCCCAAAGATAGAAGGCAAAGGAGCCCGGGATGGTGTTGATCTCGTTGGCGTAGAGTTTGTCATTCTTGGTGTCATACAGGAAATCGATGCGCACCACGCCCTTGCAGTCCAGGGTTTTGAAGATCTTCACCGACAGATCCTGCACCTTGTTGGTCAGCTCGTCGGAAATGGGGGCGGGGATCATCCTGTTCAGGGAGGCCATGCCGGTACTTGCAGAGCCGGTCTTGCCGCCGCTCAAATACTTGGCGGAAAAATCCAACAGTTCCCCCCAACTGATGGGCTGCTCGCACACCGAAGGGGTCACATCGCCGCCAAAGCCCATGCAGGAACAGTTGATTTCGATGTTCTCGACGATCGCCTGCTCGGCGATGATTCTGCGGTCGTAGGGGGCGGCCACCGTCACGGCAAAGAGCAGCTTTTCCCGGTCATCCGCCCTGTTGATGCCGATGGAGCTTCCCAAATTCGCGGGCTTGATGAACATCGGGTAGCCCACTTCCTCTTCCAGCCAGTTGGCCACGGCGTCCGGGTCATGCTCCCATTCGTCCCGGTTGAAGACCACGCCTTCCACAACCGGCACGCCCGCGCCCTTGAAGGCGCACTTCATCACGTACTTGTCCATTCCGGCGGCGGAACCCACCACGCCCGCGCTGGTGTAGGGAATGTCCGCAAGCTCTAAGAGCCCCTGGATCGTGCCGTCCTCTCCGTGCAGGCCGTGCAGCGCAGGGATGAACACGTCCACCGGGATGCATTCCTGTTTCCCCCTGCCAAAGAGCCCTCCGGATGCGGGATGGGTCAACAGTCCCCGATTTCCCGGCGCCGGGGGCAGATAGACCCGCTTGATTTCCTTGGCGTTCTTGTCAAACTCGCGGACAAAGGAGATGTCACACAGCTTCTGGCCCGTGTACCACTCGCCGTCCTTTGCGATGTAGACGGGGATCACATTGTACTTTTCTCTGTCGATATTCTCGATCAGCTGGATTCCCGTGACGATGGAAACGTCATGCTCCACCGACCGGCTTCCAAATAGCACCGCCACATTCTTTTTCATGTTGCCCTTCTTTCTCCGTCCATCACTCAGTGTAATTGTCCGGCAGGTCGTTTTCGAAAATCACCACATCCCCCGGCTGGGTGAGGTGCCCCAGCACTTCCGTCGCCTGGGCGAGGGTGTTGACCGTAAAGATGCTCTCTTGCGGAAAACCGGCGTTTACCAGCCCCCGCTTGATGGGCTCCGTGCGCTTTTCGCCGATCAGCACCGCAAAGTCCGCGGAAATCGCGATATCCTTGCCGAAGGCTTCGTTCAGCGCTTCCTCCTCGTCCCCGAGTTCCACCATGCCCGGCGTCACGACGATCTTCCTGCCCGGGAAGGAGCGGATGACCTCCATCGCCACCTTTGCGCCCTCGGGGTTGGAGTTGAAACCGTCGTTGATCACCGTGACGGGGCCGGGGATGAGCTGGAGCCTGTACTCCACCGGCTCGAGCTTTGAAACCGCCTCCGCGATTTGTTCCATCGAGACGCCCAGATACCGCGCTACCGCGGCGCAGCCCGTGATGTTCAGGATATTGTGCCGCCCGAGCAGGGGCGTGGTGCATTCCACGGCATCGCCAGAGCTGGAAAGCAGCGTGAAGGTCGAACCCTTCGGTCCGGCAGACATGCGAATCGCCCGCATGGCTAAATCGTCCCCCTCGGTTCCGAACAGGAACTTCTTTTTCAGCGGGCAGCGGGCATACATCGTGCGGCAGATCTCGTTGTCCCCGTTGAAGAAAGCCGCGCCGTCCGCGGGGAGGGAGGCGATCAGCTCGTACTTGGTGTTGATGATATTCTCCAAAGAGCCAAAAGTTTCCAGGTGTTGCTTGCCTACGGAGGTGATCAGCCCGATGCCGGGGCGCACCAGCTCGCAAAGCTCCTCGATATCCCCGGTATACCGCGCGCCCATCTCCGCCACGAACACCTGGTGGTCGGCCATTAGGCGTTCCCGCACCACCCGGGTGATGCCCATGGGGGTATTGTAGCTGTGGGGCGGGACGAGGACGTTGTATTTTTCCGAGAGCATGGCGCCCAGGATGAACTTGGCGCTGGTCTTGCCGAAGCTGCCGGTAACGCCCACGCGCACAAGGTCAGGCCTGCCTTCGAGCATTCTTTTCGCGTCGTTGAAATAATGGCGTTTGACGGCGTTTTCCACCGGCAGCATGACGACGTTCGCCAATGCCACCAGATAGGGAAGCAGCAGGGCGGGAAGGTACATCCCCGCGCGAAGCAGGAGGTACTGCGCGGGCGTGACCACGCCAAAGGTTTTGATGACGAGGGAATAGCCGCAAACGGGCACGCAGATCACGACAAGGGCCGTCAACAGCCGCTTTGCCCTTGCCGTCATGGCCAGGGGCTTTTTCTTGGGTTGCCGTTTCCACGTGATGGCGATGAAGACGACCAGCCCCACATAAAGCAGTCGGACCACCGCCCTGCCCAGCAGAAATGTCTTCACCGGCAAACTCGCGCCCATGGAACGGGAAACAAAGAGCAAGGCGCCGTCCAACAGCAGGCAGATCAAAAAGACGAGCAGCAGGGGCAGCTGATCCTTGAACCCGTTCTTTCTCAGCCATTTCAAATACATCGGGGTCTGATAGCTTTCCAGCTGCATCATATGCAAAAAGCGCAACCCGACCACCGCCGCCGCGGCGACGGAGAGTGCCAGCGCAAAAAAATCGAATTGTTCCAGGATTGCCGTCAAGACGCGCCCTCCAGAAAGTATTTGCACACCGCGCAAAAACGCGGGAATTGCTCAAGAAATGCGTAATGCCCCGAACCTTCGAAGATCACCAGGGCGGAATCGGGTATTTCCCGTTCCATGATCCTGCCAAACTCCAGGGGGGTTTCGGTATCTTCGTTGCCCCAGAGCAACAGGGTTTCCGACCGGACGTGTTTCAGCCGGTCAAACAGGTTCTGGTTGACCACCCGAACAAAAGTGCCCTTCATATTGTCCGAAAGGGCGCGATAATCCGGCGATCCGGCGTTCTTTGCCCGTTCGGAGATGCCCAGCATCCTGTCCAGAAAGCCGATCTTCGCCAGTCTTTTGGCCAGCTTATAGGCATACACCCTCAAGTAATACTTGAGGGTTCGTTTGGGAATCAGCCCCGCCGCGCCGGTCAAAAGCAGCTTTCCGAAAAGCTCCGGCCATTCGGAGGCCATATAGATCGCCACCCGGCAGCCGAAGGAATGAGCGATCACATGGCAGGGGGCGATGCCCAGGGTTTGGATCAGCTTTTTCGTCAGATGCGCGTATTCGGCAACGGACCAGGGAGTCCTTGGTTCCGGCGTTTCGCCGTGGCCGGGAAAGTCGATGGAAATCGCCTTGTATCCGTTTGACAGGAAATTGGCCACCGGCTCCATCGTCTTGGTCGAGCAACCCCAGCCGTGCAGCAGGAGTACCGGAACGCCCTCGCCCGAGATTTCGTAATGGACGCGAATGCCGTCAATCTCCGCAAACATGGCGTCCGTCTCCCTTCCTTTTCAACCCAGCGCGCGATCAATCCGCTGGCGGCATGCTGCCAGCAGCGGTAATGAGGGTGCGTGATGGCGCGCTGTGTTTCATCATTATATTCTATCGAAACGCGGTTTCGCAAGCCGCGGCGTTATTCCCCCAATTTAGCCCAATAAATACAGGCATCCTCCCGGTTGTCCGGATAATAACCCGGCCGGATTCCCGCGCACACGAAGCCGCATTTTTCATACAGCGCCCTGGCGGGGGCGTTGCTGACCCGAACTTCGAGGGTCATGCCCCGGATGCCCAGGGAACGCGCAAGGGCCATCAGCCCGATCAGCAACATTTCGCCGTAGCCCCGCCTTCGAAACGCCCTGCTCGTGGCGATGTTGGTGATATGCCCTTCATCCAGGACATGCCAAAATCCGCCGTAGGCCGCGATTTCCCCGTCCACCTCCACCACCAGATAATGGGAGATGGGGTTGGTGCAGTCGGCCTCCAGCTCGTCGTAGGACCAGGGGGACGCAAAGCAGTCCCGCTCAATTTCCATCACCATGGAGAGGTCCGCAACCGTCATGTTGCGCAGGATCGGTTTAGCCATTTTTCTCCCTTTGGGCGCGCATGCGTTCCGCCTGAGGGGAACGCATATAAAGCGGCAAGGCAGAGGTGGCGACTTCGCCCCGTTCAAGCCTCATCGCCGCAAGGGCGGCGATGGCGCCCGCCCGGGGCCGGTTCAGGTGGGCAGGCGCGAATTCAGAACCGGGGAAGGACGAAGTGATCAGCTCTTTATGGGCGAGCGCCCCGTCCCCCAGGAAAATCAGGCGGTGGCCTTTGGGCAGTTCCCGCAAAAAGTCGTGGATCTTTCCGGCAAAGCGTTCACCGACGCGCCTGGGTTCGCCGGACGCGACGTCGTAACACCCGGCGTAAACCTGTTCGTTCCGGGCGTCGATCACCGGAATCGCCAATCCAGCAAAAAAGGGAAAGCAAAAGGCCATCGCCTCCAGCGAATCCACGGGGATCATCGGTTTGCCCAAAGCGTCCGCCATGCCGTTCGTCGCGCTGACGCCGATGCGCACCCCGGTAAAGGAGCCGGGGCCCACGTCCACGGCAAAAGCGTCCATTTCCGCGCAAGAAACCTCCGCCATGTTGAGAACGCGCTCCACCATGGGCATGATGATTTCCGAATGGGTCAGCCTGTGGTCCAAATAGCATTCGGCAGCCAGCTTTCCGTCCCGCAGAATGGCTGCCCCGGCCACGGAAGAGCTGGTCTCAATCGATAAGATATTCACGCGCAGCCTCCTTTATGGCGGTGTATGCATCATTGGAAAGGCCGAACATCCGAATGGAGCGCGGTAGAGCGCCGCTTCCCTCGATCTCGACGCCGATGTGGTCCTTGGGGATCACCCCGCTCACGCGCTCCGGCCACTCCATCAGCACGATGCCCGGCCGGGCGAAGTATTCCTCGCAGCCGATGTCGTAAAGCTCCTCTTCGCTTTCCAGCCTGTAAGCGTCAAAGTGGAAAATTGGCGGGTGTGTATCGTATTCTCGCACGATGGTAAAGGTGGGGCTGGCGCAGTCATCGCAGCCCAAAGCAGAGGCGATCCCGCGGCAAAGGGCGGTTTTGCCCGCGCCGAGACCGCCGTAAAGGGCGACAAAATCCCCCGGTTTCAGGGTTTTTGCCAAAAGTGCGCCGATCTGCTCCGTCGCACCCTCGGAATGGGATCGTAAGCGCAGTTCGTTCATTGGGAAAGACCGTATTTCTCGTAAAATTCCTTTTTGTAATCCAACAATCTGTCGTTTCGGATGGCTTCCCGAATGTTTTCCATCAGCGCCAGGGAGAACCGCAGGTTGTGGATGGTCAAAAGCCTCGCGGCGAGGATCTCCTCCGCTTTGATCAGGTGACGCACATACGCACGGGTGAAGTTTTTGCAGGCGTAGCAGTCGCACTCGGGGTCGATGGTGGAAAAGTCCCTCTCAAAGGTGGCGTTTCGAATGGTCAGCGGCCCGCGACTGGTCAGCGCCTGGCCGTTTCGGGCAATGCGGGTCTGCAGCACGCAGTCGAACATGTCCACCCCCCGGAGCACCCCTTCAAACAGACAGTCCGGCGAGCCGACGCCCATCAGATAGCGGGGCTTCCCCTTGGGCAGAATGTCGTTGACGACTTCCAGCATTTCGTACATCAGCGGCTTGGGTTCGCCTACGGAAAGACCGCCGATGGCGTTACCGATAAAGTCCATATCCGAAATCGCCCTGGCACTTTCTGCCCGAAGGTCCGCATACGTTCCGCCCTGCACGATGCCGAAAAGCGCCTGGTCTTCTCTCAACTGGCTGTCCTTGCAGCGCTTTGCCCAGCGGTGGGTCCGGTGCATGGATTGCTCGGTGTAATTCTTATCCGCCGGATAGGGGACGCATTCGTCAAAGGCCATGATGATGTCCGCCCCGAGAGCCGCTTCGATCTCCATCACGCGTTCCGGCGTGAACAGGTGCTTACCGCCGTCCAGATGGGACCGAAACTCCACGCCCTGTTCCGTGATCGTTCGCAGGTCGCCCAAAGAGAACACCTGGAACCCGCCGGAATCCGTCAGGATGGGGCCATCCCATCCCATGAATGCATGTAACCCCCCCGCCTCCTTGACCAGCTCGTGCCCCGGGCGAAGATACAGATGATAGGTATTGGAAAGCAGGATCTGGGTCTTGATTTCGCGAAGCTCCAAAGGCGTCATCGCCTTGACCGTCGCCTGGGTACCCACTGGCATGAAACAGGGCGTTTCGATCACGCCGTGGGGCGTGGTCAGCCTGCCCAGGCGCGCTTTGGACTGGGCGCATTCGTGGATCAGCTCAAATTTAAAATAAGGATTCATTTGGGCTCCTTGGTTCGCTCTGGTTCGATCTCTGTTCGGCAAAAAACGGCGATACGCATAGCATCCAACTGCGCATCGCCTTTCAAACATTATCATTATAAGGTATTGATGCAAAAAGTCAAATGCTTCCGGGTGTTTGCCCCTATTTTAGCCCGAAAAAACTGCGTTGCGGCGCCGGAATATCTTGCGCAGGGATGCCAAGAATAATATAATGAGGACAAGTTAGATGATTTTAACTTATCTGGGCAGGATTGCCAGATAGACCCCCAAGAAAGTACAACGGCGCAGTTGAACCAAAGCAATACAAAAGGAGCGTGCGGCAATGAATCATATTGCAATTGAAAGAATCAAGGCAAGGGAGATCATGGACTCCCGGGGCAACCCCACCGTGGAGGTGGATGTGATCCTCGAAACCGGAGATGTGGGCCGGGCGGCGGTGCCTTCCGGCGCGTCCACCGGCGCGTTCGAAGCCGTCGAACTGCGGGACGGCGAGTCCCGCTACGGCGGCAAGGGCGTCCTGAAGGCGGTTTCGAATGTCAACGAAGTCATCGCGGCGGAACTTGTGGGCGCCAATGTGTTTGACCAGGCGGCCCTGGACCGCCGCATGATCGAGCTGGATGGCACGGAAAACAAGGGCAGGCTGGGCGCCAACGCCATCCTGGGCGTATCGCTGGCCGCAGCGAAGGCCGCATCTTCCGCTTTGGGCGTAGGCCTTTACCGCTATATCGGCGGCGTGAACGCCGTTACGCTGCCCGTGCCGATGATGAATATCATCAACGGCGGCCGCCACGCGGACAACGTGATCAACCTTCAGGAGTTCATGATCATGCCCACCGGCGCAAAGAGCTTCAGCGAAGCCCTTTCTGCCTGCGCGGATGTTTATCGCGTACTGAAGAAGCTGCTGAGCGCGCAGGGCTATTCCACCGCCGTGGGCGACGAGGGGGGATTCGCCCCCAACCTCAAGAGCGACGAGGAAGCCCTTCAGCTCATCACCGACGCCATCGACAAGGCGGGCTTTGTCCCCGGCGAGCAGTTCCACATCGCCATGGATCCCGCTTCCACCGAGCTTTACGAGGCGGCGAAGGAAGCCGGCCACGAGGGCAAGTACCTGTTCTGGAAGACCGACATCCTCAAAACCCGGGAGGAAATGGTAGATTACTGGGAGATGCTGTTGGGCAAATACCCCATCGTCTCCCTGGAAGACGGTCTTGCCGAGGAGGACTGGGAGGGCTGGAAGCTGCTCACCAGCCGCCTGGGGGACAGGCTGCAGCTGGTGGGGGATGACCTGTTCGTCACCAACACCCAGCGGCTGAAGAAGGGGCTGGATCTGGGCGTGGCGAACTCCATCCTGATCAAACTCAATCAGATCGGCACCCTGACCGAAACCCTGGACGCCATCTCGCTGGCGGGCAGCCGCGGGTATACCTCCGTCATCTCCCACCGTTCCGGCGAAACGGAGGACAGCACCATCGCCGACGTCGCCGTCGCCATCAACGCGGGCCAGATCAAGACCGGCGCCCCCGCCCGTTCCGACCGCGTGGCGAAGTACAATCAGCTCCTGCGCATTGAGGAGGAGCTGGGCTCGAGGGCGGTGTACCCCGGCCTTGCCGCGCTGCGCAGGTTTTAAAGGTTTTCGCCGAGGCCAGGTGTGCGTTTTGCGAGGTTTGCAATACCGCTCTTTGGGCAACCTGTGAATGGACCGGTTAAAATGGAATGGACCGCAAAAACCCAACGGGAGACGGCAACGCCGCCTCCCCCATACTTTGTGCTATGAAACAGCCCGGCACGGAATCTTCCGCACCGGGCTGTTTGATATACTGGGAATCCTACAGCTGTTGGATGAGCGCGACGTAGAACCGCGCGCAGTCCGCCGCTTTTTCCAGCGGAATCCGCTCGTTGGCCGCGTGGATCAGCCCGCGCTCCTCCTTGGTCAGCCGCAAGGGGGAGAACCGCAGGAGATTGTCGCAGATTTTGCAGAAGTGGCGGGAGTCGCTGGCGGCGAGCATGACGTAGGGCGCGACGATGGCGTCCGGGTATACTTCGTGGATCGCCCGTTTGACCTTTGCCCATTCCGGCCCTTTGGTGTCTGCGTAAGGAGTGGGTTCGCTGCTCTGCAGCACCGTGACCTCCACGTCTTTCCCGCAGTAGGTCTTGAAATGCTCCACCAGGGAGGCGACGGAGTCCCGTCCGGATATCCGGCAGTTGGCCACCACCGAGGCTTCTGCGGGCAGCACGTTGGGCGCGCTGCTGGCGGATGCCATGGTGAAGGCGACGGTGGTCCTGCACATGGCGTTGAGCTCTCCGCCCGACTTGGTGAACACCCGTTTCAACAGGCCGGAGAACAGCCACATATTGCCAAACAGCACCCTGTACCCGAAAGGCGCGCGGCGGCCTAAAATGTCGAACATCTCTTTGGTGGGCCGGGGGAACGAAGCGGGCATCGGGTTGTTCTCGATGGCCGCCACCGCCCTTGCGACTTTACCCAAAGGCGTGGAGCGCGGCGGGGTGGAGGCGTGGCCGCCGGAGCTCTTTGCCGTGAGTTGGATGTTGCACAGGCCTTTCTCCCCCGCGCCGATCAGCGCACAGGGCTGCTCCACCCCCGGGAATACGCCTTCCACCACCGCGCCGCCCTCGTCCACCACCAAAGCGGGCTTCACGCCGCGGTTTTTCAGCTCCTCGACGATGGCAGGGGCATCCAGTGAGGAGGTCTCCTCATCCCCTGCAAAGGAAAAATAGATGTCGTGCTCCGGCACAAAGCCCTGCGCCATCAGGCTTTCTGCGGCTTCCATCACGCCGCACAAGGTCACCTTGGTGTCGATGGTCCCGCGGCCCCAGAGCACGCCGTCCTCCACGATGCCGGCAAAGGGCGGGCGCTCCCAGTCCCCTTCGTTGACGGGCACCACGTCGTAATGGGCCATGAGGACGGTTTCATTCCCCCGCTGTTTGCCCGGCCAGCGATACAGAAGGCCATTTCGCGCGATGCGGTTCACCTCGGCCTTTTCATGCACCAATGGATAACGCTCCCGCAGCAGGGTGCGGAACTTTTCGAACTCGGCGTCGTCCATCCTGGCAGCGTCATAGCTGGAGATCGTCCTGCACTTGACCATTTCGGCAAGGGAGTCGGCAACGCGCTTTTCGTCGATCTTTGGCCTGTTTGAGGATTCGACCTTCTCATCCTTCTGCTTGAACGCCGCGCCGCGGGCAAGCACGATGAGCAAAAACAGCAATACCATACCAGCTATGACCATGATGCCACCTTTTACCTCCAACGGGTTTTTGATCAGTATAAACCCGTTACATTTAAGAATCAAGGAAGAATCATGATTCGAACATGGGAATCAAAAAAGGCAACCCGTTCAGATTGCCCTTTCCCGCAGTTTTCGAATGATCTTGCTTTCCAGCCTGCTGACCTGCACTTGGGAAACCCCCAGTTTTTTGGCGATTTCGCTCTGGGTCTCGTCCTTAAAATACCGCAAAAAGATGATCTGGCGCTCCCGGGGCTCCAGCGTGTCCAGCAGTTCCTTTAATAGCAGCCTGTCGATCAGTTCGTCTTCCTTGTCCCCCGACGATACGTGGTCAATCAGAAGGGCGCTGTCGTCCTCGAACATCGGCTCGTGCAGGGACAGGCAGGCCCTGGATGCCTCCCGGGCGACGACCACGTCCTCCGGGCTTTCCCCCACCGCTTGCGCCACCTCCTCGATGGTGGGCTCCCTGCCCAGCTTCGCCTTCAGCGATTCCGCCGCGGCAGCCGAACGGGAGGCCAGTTCCTTCAACGACCGGCTGACCTTGATCGCGCCGTCATCCCGCAGGTAACGCTTGATCTCCCCCGCGATCATGGGCACAGCATAGGTGGAGAAGCGCACGTTGTAGGCGCTGTCGAAATGGTTGATGGCCTTGACCAGCCCCATGCAGCCCACCTGGTACAAATCATCGAATTCCGCGCCCCGGCCAATGAATTTGGCGACGATGGATTTGACCAGGGCGATATTGCCTTTGACCAGGGTTTCCTGGGCTTCCTTGTCCCCCTTGTGGGCCAGTTCGATCAGCCTTTCGACTTCCTCCTGGGGAAGGAGGCCGCTCATGGGCGCTTCCCCTTCTTGACCGGAGCCTTGGCGGGGTAAACCCTGACCCAGGTCTGAATTTTCGGGGCTTGCTCTTGCGTTTTGTTTTGTGGTTCAACGGGCAGAAGCGAGTGCTTTTTGAACAGGTTCTCCCAGCTTTCCAGGTTTGTCATTTCTGTTCACCCACCCGCTTCGTCATGGTTACCCGGGTGCCTTTTCCTAAGCTGGATTCGACGATCAGGGAGTCCATGAAGGCTTCCATCACGGAAAAGCCCATGCCCGAGCGCTCCTCCCCCGGGGCGGTCGTGAAAAAAGGCAGCCTGGCCTTCTCGATGTCCTCGATGCCGCGCCCGGTATCCTCGATGACCACCGTCGCCTCGTTTTCGGTCATCGTCATGGTCAATGTGATGTAGTTTTTTGGCGCGTCGTCGCCATAGGCGTGCACCACGCAGTTGGTCACCGCCTCGCTCACCGCCGTCTTCAGGTCCGCAAGCTCCGCCAACGTGGGGTCCAGCTGCGCGAAAAAAGCGCTCGCGACCGCGCGCGCGAAGCTCTCGTTCCTGGACAGCGCCAAAAAGCGCAGGGTCATGCTGTTTTCCATGTTTCCTCCTCCAGCCGCGCTCAGTTCTTTTCAACAAGCTTGGCCATCCCGGCCATGCGCAAAAGCTTGTATATCTGATCGCTCGGGTTTTTCAGCACCATTTGGCCCTTTTTTTCCGCCATCGTCCTGTACCGGCCAAGCAGCGCGCCGATCCCCGAGCTGTCCATGAAGGTGACATTGGACATGTCCACCACCAGCTTTTTGACGGCCTTGTCCTCGGCGCAGGCTTTGAGCTTGTCCACGATTTTTGCCGCGCCGTGGTGGTCCAGTTCGCCGGACAGCGACACGAGCATCGCGTCGTTCTTTCTTTTGCAGACTGCTCTCATTGCGTCCTCCTTGCCTGGTATCGCAATCCATAGAATTCACCTGTTGCTTTGTCGAATCCTTTTGCGTCATTCGCCGTCTTTTGGCGGGTTTGAACCTTCTTTGTCGTTTTTGACCAACTGCTTAAAAACGGCCGCAGATGGGCATCATTTTAAGGCGGCTTTTGCCCTCTGGAGGTCATTTTGAGCGTCGGAAAAACCAAAAAGGCAACAAAAAAACGCACCCCCGCAAAGAGCGTGCTGAAGTGGACGGCTGCGGCCGCGCTATTGCTTTGCACGGTGTTTTTGCTGGTGGGCGCCGTGTGGGTGATGGGGCTTTACGGCATGGCGGAACTGGACGTGGAAAGGATCACCTCCGCCAGCCAGACCCTATATGTGTACGATGGGGAGGGCGCCGCCATCGCCGGCGTACACGGCACCGAGGACAGGACGAACGTCTCCTTGCGGGACGTTCCCCTTTATGTGCGCAACGCCTTCATCGCCGTGGAGGATGTGCGCTTTTACAATCACAAGGGGGTGGATCTGCGCCGCATCATCGGCGCGCTGATCGCGGATATCAAATCCGGCAATTTCGATCAAGGAGCGAGTACGCTGACCCAGCAGCTCATCAAGCTGAGCCATCTGAGCAGCGAAAAAACCTTTACGAGGAAGATCAAGGAAGCGATCCTCGCCATACAGCTGGAACAAAAGTTCACAAAAGACGAGATTCTGGAAATGTATCTGAATTACGTCTATTTCGGCGGGGGCGCTTACGGCATCGAGGCTGCGGCGCAACGGTATTTTTCCAAAAGCGCCTCTGC
The DNA here is from genome assembly GCA_050945915.1 of Christensenellales bacterium. GTDB lineage: Bacteria > Bacillota > Clostridia > Christensenellales > CALWSW01 > CALNBC01. The sequence goes on along the minus strand of JBMNTV010000006.1, from coordinate 8,325 downwards.
ATTGACCCTGGCGGAAGGGGCGTTGCTGGCAGGGATCATCAAATCCCCTTCCAATTACGCCCCCCACCTCAAGCCCGAGGCTTCTGTAAACAGAAGAAACCTGATCCTCGACCTGATGCATCAGTACGGCTTTATTTCGAAGGAGGCCTGCGAGGCTGCCAAGGAGGAGAAGCTCATCCTGAACGAAAAGGCGCAGGATGGCTACCCCCACGGGTATTACATTGAAACCGCCATGGACGAAGCCCGGGCGATCTTGGGCATCGACCAGGAGCAGCTGCTTTCCGGCGGATACAGGATCCACACCTATCTGAACGCCGGCCTTCAGCAGTCCTGCGAGGACATCATGGCGGATCCTTCCCTGTTCCCGGAAAACGCGGCGGACGGCGAGCAGGTCGAAGGCGCCATCGTGACCATCGACCCGAAAAGCTTTGGCATCACCGCGATGGTGGGCGGTCGGGAATACAAGGTGCGCCGGGGGTTGAACCGGGCGACGGACATCAAAAGGCAGCCCGGCTCCGCCATCAAGCCCATCCTCGTCTACGCGCCCGCGCTGGAGCTTTACGGATACACCGCCGCTTCCCTATTGCTGGATGAAAAGACCGATTTCAACGGCTATTCCCCGAAAAACTTCGGCGACCAGTACAGCGGATACGTCACCATGCGCCAGGCTTTGGCCCGGTCTTTGAACGTTCCCGCTGTGCGGCTTTTTTCCAACATTGGCGTCTATTCTGGAAAGAGCTTCGCCACACGGCTGGGCATCGCCTTTGACGAGAGGGACACCAGCCTTTCCCTGGCGTTGGGGGGGTTCACCTACGGCGTTTCGCCAAAGATGCTCTGTGGCGCGTATGCGGCGTTTGCCTCCGGCGGGGTATATCAAAGCCCTTCCTGCGTGCGCAAGATCACGGACAGCGAGGGCAACGTGCTCTATGAGCGGGTGGGGGAAAGCCAGCGCGTCATGTCCGAGGACACCGCCTTCATCATGACCAGCATGCTGACCTCCTGCATCACCACCGGAACGGGCAGAAGGCTGAATGTCGGCATTCCCCTGGCGGGAAAGACTGGCACCACCGGCCTTGCCGAAACCAACGGGAACAAGGACGCCTGGATGGTGGCCTACAACAGCGAGGTCGTGGCCACAGTCTGGATGGGGTTCGACAGCACGGATTCCGCCCACAGTTTGCCGGAGGACGCCACCGGCGGAACCTATCCCGCGGCGATGCTGGCGAGGTTGTTCGATTATCTTTACCCCAACGGCGAGGGGGCGCCGGAGTTTGTGCCGCCGAAAAGCGTCAACCGCGTGCGGCTGGACGCTGCCACTCTGGAAACCGAGCACAGGCTCGCCCTGGCCAACGCCCTGACACCGGCGGAGGACGCCTATTATGAATATTTTTCCGGAAACACCACGCCCACGGACAGCACGGATTACTGGGTGGTGCCTTCGCCCCCCGGCGGGCTGACCGCCACGGCGGCGAGGGACGGCAAGCCGGTCCTGTCCTTCTCTCCGGTGCAGAAATTCATCCTGTACCGGCTTTATCGCACGGATTCCGCGGGCAGCACGAAGCTGCTCGGCGAATTTGCCGGGGATTTGGGGGACATCACCTTCAAGGACGTCTCCGCGGAATACGGCGCGCTGTATGAGTACTTCGTGCTGCCCGTCCACCCGGAACTCACCGTCGCCGGCGAGGAGGTTACCGGCCCGGCCACGGCAAGGTGCGACTTTTTCGTCGCAGAGCCCCAGAATGCAAAAAGCGTCCTCCAGACGGAGGACGAAAGGTTAGAGGATATCGAGGATCCCCGTGATTCTGAGGAGGGGGAAGGCCAAAACGAAGAAGATCCGGTGATCTGGTATGCGGGGGAATGATCCCGCATACCGAGCGCCGGATCCATAAGTTACGGGGTGACCGTGAAGGTTTCCGTCTTTTCGATGGCGGCCTGAAGCAGTTCTTCGTAATGCTCCAGCCTGCTTTCGCTTTTTTTGATGTCCTCGAGTTTTGGCTTGGTGACGGGATGCCTGGGCGTGAAGATGGTGCAGCAGTCCTCATAGGGCAATATGGAGGTTTCGTAGGTGCCGATCTTTTTGGCATACTCCATGATCTCGCTCTTGTCCATCCCGATACAGGGGCGAAAAACCGGCATACTCACCGCGTCGTCCGTCACCACCAGGCTGTCCATGGTCTGGCTGGCGACCTGGCCGATGGCCTCTCCTGTCACCAGCGCCTGGCAGCCATTTGCTTTGGCGATGCGTTCGGCGATGGCCATCATCGCCCGGCGCATCAGGATGGTGGTCTGATTGTCCGGGCATTTTTCATAAAGCTCCATCTGGATTTCCGTAAAATGCACGACGTGCATCACCACGCTGCCACCGTATCCCGCCAGCAGCTTCGCCAAAGCGATGACCTTGTCCTTGGCGCGCTCACTGGTATACGGGAAGGAGTGGAAGTGCACGCAGTGCAGATCCACGCCGCGCTTCATCACCATATACCCGGCAACGGGGCTGTCGATTCCGCCGGAAAGCAGCAGCGCGGCCTTGCCGTTGCTGCCCGCGGGCATGCCCCCCGCCCCCTTTTCCTCGCCGGAATAGACGTAAGCCTGCTCCCTCACCTCCACCGAAAGGGAGACATCCGGCGAAACCACGTCCACCTTCAGCCCGGGAAGGGCTTGCAGCAGCACATGGCCCAGCTCTTTGGCAATCGTCATCGAATCCATGGGGAAGGTCTTGTCCGACCGCCGGGCAAACACCTTGAAGGTGCAGCTTCCGCCGCGTTCTTGCAGCTCCCGCTCCATCAGCTCCTTCGCCGCACGGAAGATCGCGTCAAAGTCCTTTTCCACCTCCCGCGCCCGGCTGACGGAATGCAGGCCCAGGATCCTGGTGATCCGGCGGACCGCTTCGTCCTCCCGTTCATTTGGGTAGCCGGAAGCATAAAACCGCCCTTGGCCAGAAGAAACGACAGCCCCCATATCCGACAGGGCGTGCTCGATGTCCTCTTTCAGCAGCCGCATGAAATAGCCGCGGTTTTGTCCTTTTAAATGTACCTCTCCGTATCGTATCAGCAGTACGTTGCGCATGGTTTCCGCCATTCTCCGAAGACCCTGATTCTCTCTTGTATGTCTGTATATCCGCCCTGCCATCCGTCTTCGGCAGGATGGCGGGCGGGTCGTTTGATGTACGGGTTGTGGGGTTTTTCTATCTTCTCTTGAACCGCCGAAGATCCCGCACCAGGGCGGCAGTGGTTTCGGCGGCGATTTGGATTTCCCTGTCTGTATTGTCGGCAGAGAAGCTGAAACGGATCGCGCCTTCCGCCCGATCCCCTTCCACACCGATGGAGGCGAGCGCCCTGTTCTTCCCCCTTTTGTGGGAGGAACAGGCCGAGCCGGTGCTGACGATGATGCCCTTGCTCTCAAGGGCGTGGAGCAGCACTTCGCCCCGGATACCGAGGAAGGAAACGTTTAAGATATGGGCCGCTCCGGCGTTCACACTGGGGCCGTTGACGAAGGTGTCGGGTATGGTGAGCAGGTAGCCGGCAAGGTTTTTCTTTAGCCTGCGCATGTGCGCCTCGGCGTGAAGGAGTTTCTTTCTCGCCTCTGCCACGGCGACGCCCATGCCGATGATTCCCGCCGCGTTGGTGGTTCCGCTCCGGATCCCCCTTTCCTGGCCGCCTCCGATCTGCCCGCCCGCGTTTTTGACCCGCTTCCTGACAAGCAGCGCACCGACGCCCTTCGGCCCATGGAGCTTGTGAGCGCTGATGGAATACATGTCCACCGGAACCCTGGTTTCCCTGAGCTTGCAGTAAGCCTGCACGCCGTCGCTGTGGATATAGGTTTGGGGGTTCTTCGCTTTTACGGCGGAGCAGATCGCGTCCAAATCGGCAACGGCGCCGAATTCATTGTTCACATGCATGACGCTGACCAGAACGGTCTTATGGTCCACCGCCTCCGCCACAGCCCTGGGGTCGATGGTGCCGTAACAATCCGGCTTCAGACGGATAACCTCCTGCCCGGCCCTTTCCAGGGCGTTGAACACCTCGTAGATCGCGGGGTGTTCCATCTCGGTGGTGATAAACCGATACGTCCCCTTCCGCAGGGCAGCGGCGACACCCATGACGGCGATATTGTCGGATTCCGTGCCGCCGGAGGTGAAATAAAGCTCGGCCGGTTCCGCCCCCAGGCTTTCTGCCATCATGGCGCGGACCCTGCCGATTTCCCGTTCCACCGAAACCGCGGGGCCGTACATCGACGAGGGATTGAAATACTCTTCCGTCATATAGTGCATGACCGCCATCGCCGCTTTGGGAAGCACGCGGGTGGTGGCGCTGTTATCAAGATATATCAAGCAATCATCTCCCGATGGATATTCAGGAAGCCGCGCTTCCCAATTCCATTATATGACAGACCGCGAATCTGTGCGGCGGCGATTGGGATTATAACACATCCCCCTGAAGTTTTCACCTTGTTTACACCTTTCCATTTTGATTTTGCCGCATGCTTTGCTATAATAATGAATATATCGTTAAGATCTTGCGCGATTTCCCGCTTTACGACGAGGAGGCTGCTTATGATTTGTCCAAAGTGCGGGACCGAAAACCCCGATTACTTCGTATATTGCAAGCGTTGCTCCGAGCTTCTGCCCTCCGACGAGCCGACGCCACAGCAACGCGCGGCCACCAAGGTGGACGCTTTTTCGGGTTTCGATCCCTATACCGGCGTCAGCATCGAAAAACTGCTGAACGAGCCGTATTACGACCCCCGCGAGCGACACAACGCCATCGACCCCTGGGAATTGCTGGAGGAGGATAAGGAACCCGTCGGCCGCGACCGTTTCTCCGAGCGGCTGGACGAGATTTTGCCACCGGAGCGGGAATACAGGCGGCGCAGCAGGCGCGTTCCGCTGGATCCGGACTCCATCGTGGTCACCCACACCCCCAGGAGGGCCATGCGGCCCGTCGTCAAGGGGCGCACCGCCGCCATCGGCAAAGAAAGCGCGCCGCAAAAAACCGAAACCGACGAGAATCGCGTCGTCGCCTACGCTTCCGCCGGGAAGGAAGCGCTTTCCTATTCTGAAGAGGGCCGTTCCCCTTCCCCATATGCGGAAGTGGTTCCCTCCTCCCCGCTGAACGCCATCCAGTATGACGAGGACCCCGCCTTTGAGTCGGCGGCATCCCCCCTGAGCCCCCGCAACTCCGGCGGGCTGCGCTCCGAAGGGGAAACGCCCAGCGCCGCCGGCAGTTTGCGGCGTCCTTCCGGAGCAATCGCCGCGCAGCAAGGCGCGGAAGCCGTCCTCGATGATATTTTTGACGAGGACGATGCCCCTTATGAGGAAAAGCGCCCCAGGAAGGAGAAAAAGAGACGCGCATCCAAAGCAAAACCCGCCCGCAAGGACGAAAGAGCCCTGGTGGACGAGGACGACCAGCCGGCAAAATCCCGCTCCGGCATGGTGTTTTGGATCGTCATCGCCGTGCTGACCGCCGCTTTGCTGTTCGCTTCCTTCAAGATCGTCGTTCAGAATTACGGCAGCATCGGCGCGGCCTTCTCCGCCTGGTTCGGCGGAGGCGAGCAACCCCCAGAGAGCAACGGGGAGAACAGCGTCGTCATCGAGGCCGCCAGCCATTCGGGGATGGACGCCCATACCATCACCGTTTACGGCACGGACGGGCATGCCGTCGTGTTCGTCGACCCGATTTCCGGCGCAGAGCTGAAGCAGGCCGTGCTGCAAAACGGCGGCTACAAGCTCACCGTCGTGGACCTGAACTGGATCCCCGAGGAAGCGGGTGACCTGACCACCTTCGACGTGACGCCCATCATCTACCTGCTGGATCCCGAGGGCAACCGCACGGACCTGGAGGTCCCCAGCTTTACCGTCAACGTTCCCAAGACGGAGATCGCCGTCACTTCACCGGATGTTTCCGCCCCGGTAGTCGTGGAAAGCACCGCCTCCACGCTGACCATTACCGGAACCGTGGAGCCCGGCACCCCCACGAGGATCTTCTGGGAAGATGAGGAGTATACCGCCGCCATCGACAGCGAGACCGGCGCCTTCACCATCGAAGTGCCCCTGACCGCAGAAAAGGCCGACTATACCCTCAAGGCCACCCTGGCCCGCCACGGGGACGTCGCCATCCCCATTACCCTGGAAACCGTGATCAGCGAGCTTGAAGTGACCATCGATGAGCTTCCCTCCTCGGTGACGGAGAACACCGTTGCCATTTCCGGCAAGACCGAAGCGGGCGCGAAAGTTACCGTCGAAGGCTCCGGCGCAGGCGAAGTCACCGTCAATGCCGACGGAACCTTCAGCTTTACGGCGGACCTGACAAATGCCGGATACGGCCTGAAGGACTTCACCGTTACCGCCGAAATCGGCGGCCGCACCGGCACCGCCGCCTTTACCCTGTTGCGCGCGCCGGAGATCGACGCCTATTCTAGGAAGGCCCAGGTGTTTGAATACAGGACCGTCCTGCGAAACCCCAACGATTCCAAAGGCAAGATCTACCGCCTGGATGCCACCGTCAAGAGCTCTGAAAAGATCTCCGATTATCACCAGGTCGTGCTCGTACACGTCGACGGGGACAGCGACAAGCCCGTAGCCCTCGACTATTTCAGCAATTCCGAGCTTACGGCGGGCAAGAGCTACCGCTTCTTTGCGGACGCCAACGGCAATACGGAAGAAACCGACACCGCCCCCAAGATGCCCCGCATGAACGCCTGGTTCGCCGGCAGAAGCGGCTGATCACCAAAAACGCAGCAAAACCGCCCGATGCTAACGGGCGGTTTTCTTTGCGCTTTTGGTGCAAATCTTACTTTTTCAAGAGATCCCGGATCTCTGTCAGCAACTGCACCTCCGCGGTGGGTTTGGGGGGCGCTGCGGGTTTTTCCACCCTGTCCTTTTCTTTTTCTCTGGCGCGGCGCAGGGCATTGATGCCCTTGACCATCAGAAAAATCACCAGGGCGATCACCAGAAAGTTGACGACGCTTTGGAGGAAGGAGCCGTACAGGATCGCGGTTTCCGCCTTTTCGCCGACGGCGGGCGACAGCACCAGCTTCAGTCCGGAAAAATCGTATCCGCCGATTAAAAAGCCGATGAAGGGCATCACCACGTCATTCACCAGGGAATTGACAATGGCCGTGAACGCGCTGCCGATAATGACGCCCACCGCCAGGTCTGTCACGCTTCCCCGGGAGATGAATTCCCTGAACTCGCCGACGAAGCCTTTTTTTCTGTTTCCCAATTCGCACTTCCTTTCTGTGTTCCCTTGTTTCTTCAGTTTAGCATTTTCGCGCACGATGGAAAAGCAGGTATTTCACACAGGTTCAGCGATTTATTCAAGTTTTAGCCCTCCGGTGGCTCATAGAATAATGCGGTTACGATGAATCAAATAGTATGGGAAGGATAGAAATGGTTGCGTTCAGCTCTCATAATTCTCATGCTGATGATATGTATTTAACCAATTATATCCTTAATCGACACGGATTGTCAAATAAATATAAATAAATAAAGGTGTTTGGTTTCCTGATTTTTGGCGTTTTGATTCTCCTTTCACAGGCTGCTCTATTCTTTTTTGTGGAGTTTGGCTGGGGATATCTGGCGCTTTCCGTTATCAGTGTGCTTGTGATGCTCTTTGTATCGATGCGGATTACCGGATGGCTGGGAACATCCAAAAAGCACGAAGGCATGGATGAAGCGGCAAGCGAGACGCTTTTCAACATTTCCGAGACCATGGGCATCGACATCCAGCAAATGCTGTGGCTGTCCATGAACAATATCGACGCCTTCCAAAAACTCGTCAGCTTCTTTGGCAGGATTCGGAGAAACGGGGAAGAAAACGCCGCCAGCGCCCAGGAAATCTCCGCAGCCATGGAAGATTTCGTGACCAACTTCCACAGGCTGAACGACAATATTTTCGACGTCGAGCAACAGGCGGACAGTTCCCACAAAATGCTGGCGGAAAGCAAAAACACCATCGTCAACATCCAAAACTCCATGCTGGACCTGTCCGAGTCCATCAAAGAAACCTCTTCCAACCACGCGAAGCTCCACGAATCCTCCCGGGAAATCAACAAGATCGTCGCATACATCCAGGGGATTTCCAACCAGATCAATCTTTTGTCCATCAACGCATCCATCGAAGCGGCTAGGGCCGGTGCGGCGGGGCGGGGATTCTCCGTCGTCGCCCAGGAGATCAAAAAGCTGTCCGACGAGACCAGCGCAGCCACCGCCAATATCCAAAAGGTCGTGGATCACATTTATGAAAACATGAATGTGACCAACGTCTCCATCGAAAAGATGCTGGAGGAGATTCAGCGCACAGAGGTGATCGCCAAGGAATCCTCCGC
>JBMNTV010000005.1:0-58086 GCA_050945915.1 Christensenellales bacterium | reverse complement strand
CATCGCCGGGGTGGATAAGGTTTACGTCACCTGTGAAGGCGTGGAATACGAGGCGGAGATCGTGGGAACGGACGCAACGATGGACCTCGCCGTGCTAAAAGCCATCGATGCCACCAATCTGAAGCCATCTGCCCTGGGCGATTCTTCGGCCCTTCGCATCGGCGACACGGCAGTGGCCATCGGCGATCCCCTGGGCACCCTGAAGCTGACCTGCACGAACGGCATCATCAGCGGGCTGGACCGGGAAATCAACACCGACGGCAGGGTCCAGAACTATATTCAAACCAACGCGGCAGTAAACCCGGGAAACAGCGGCGGCCCGCTGATCAACGAGCGGGGCGAGGTGATCGGCATCGTCACGATGAAGACCATCGTCGCCGGCTATGACGATTACGGCAACGCGATTTCCGCGGAAGGGTTGGGCTATGCCATCCCCATCAACGATGCGCTGCCCGTCGTCAGCCAGCTCATTCAGTACGGCTACATTCCCCACCCGGCCATCGGCATTCAGGGGTATGAGGTCACCCAGTTCCTCTCCGAAGAGCTGCAGGTGCCGCAGGGCGTGTATGTTTCCACTGTTTACGCCAATGGTCCTGCGGGAGTGGCGGGAATCATGGTGGACGACGTCATCGTGGGCGTAGAAGGGAAGAGCATTACCACCTTTGCCGAGCTCTCCGGGGCGATCAAATCCCGCAGAGTGGGGGATCCGCTGAAACTCACCATCTGGCGCGCAGGCGAAGTCATGGAGGTCGAACTGATCATCGGCGACATGAACAATATCGACGCCTCCCCCCAGCCTGCACAGCCCGGGGACGGCTTCTTCCAACCCCAGGAGTAAAGCCGAATAACACAAAAATCCATCAAATCCGGCAGAGACTGCCGGATTTGATGGCGTTATGGGATTGTTTTTTAGCTGGACTTTAGCCCAGAAGTTCTCTTAAAGTGGGGAGATTCGCGTCCTTTTCGGATAAATAGCGGGGGTAGCAGGGCCATTCGATCCCGAGGGCGGGATCGTCCCACCGGATGCCCATTTGGGAAGCGGGGGAATAATAGGCCGTGCACTTATAGCAAAACACTGTATCGTCCGTCAGCGCAAGGAACCCGTGGGCAAACCCTTCGGGGATATAGAGCATCCGGCGGTCCCTGCCGGACAGGATGAGGGAAACGTGTTTGCCAAAGGTCGGCGAGCCGGGGCGGATGTCCACCGCAACATCAAAGGCTTCGCCGTGGGCCACCCAGACGAGTTTGCCCTGGGGCGGATCTTGAAAATGCAGTCCGCGAAGCACCCCCTTTTGCGAAAGGGAGCAATTTTCCTGGGCAAAGGTGCGGGGTATTCCGTGTTTCGCGAACTCGTCCATGCGGAAGATCTCGGAAAAACTGCCCCGCTCATCCCGGAAAAGCTGGGGCGTAATGATCACCACACCCATGATTTGTGCGTTTTCGAAGATCATAACAAGTTCCCCGCACTTTTGAGCATTTCACCGTATGCCGTTCCTGCGTAGCCCTTGACGATCCGCTCGAACTGCGCCCGGTCAATGAACCCCTGGGCCAGGGCCTCTGCCTCGACGCAGCCGGGGGAGCGGCCGCTGGCATGCTCCTTTGAAGCCAGCGTGACTGCCGTCAGCAGACCATCAAAAGTGCCGGCATCCAGCCAGATGGTATCCAGCACGACCGCCTTCAGCCGCCCCTGGCGGAGGTATTCGGCGTTGACGTCCGTGATCTCCAGTTCGCCCCGGTCGGAAGGGGTCAGGTTGCAGGCGATTTCGCAGGCATCTCCGGGATAAAAGTAAAGCCCGGGCACCGCGAGGTTGGAACGCGGATGCTTGGGTTTTTCTTCGATGGAGAGGGCGCGGCCATCCGGGCCGATCTCCACCACTCCGTATTGGGTGGGGTCCTCGGCCTCGATGCCGAAGATCACCGCGTCTTGTTCCGCGGCTGCGGCTTTCAGGGCGCTCAAATGGCTGGTGCCGAAAAACACATTGTCCCCCAGGGCGAGGGCGCACCGTTCCCCGGAAACAAAACTTCTGCCGATGCGCAACGCGTCCGCAATTCCCAGGGGAAAGTGCTGGATCGCATAGCAAACCCGCATGCCAAGGGTGGAGCCGTCGCCGAGGTGCTGGCGAAAAAGCTCGATATCCCGCGCGTTGCTGATCAGAAGAAGCTCGCGCACCCCGGACTGCATCAGCGTGCAAAGGGGGTAGTAGAACATGGGCTTGTCATAGACCGGGAGCAGATGCTTGGAAACAGCCCGCGTAACGGGATAAAGGCGGGTAGCGCGCCCGCCGGCCAAAAGTATGCCCTTCAAGACGACCTCCAGCTTTTCGCGTTGTCAGCTCCAATCTGCCAGTATCCAAGAATATGCCACCATGATCCGTTTTATGACCAAACTTTCGTCAAGCTCTGCCTGGGCAAAGCGGTTCCCCGCCTCTCCAAAAGATTTTCTGATCCGTTCGTCCCTCGCGAGTTCCAAAAGATTTGCGCAAAATCCCGCACTGTCCCCCACAGGGGAGAGCAGCCCGTTTGCGCCATGGCGCACCAGCTCACGGGTGCCGGGCGCGTCGGTGGCGCAGATGGGCAGAGAGAGGGCCATGCCCTCCATCACGATTCGGGGGATTCCCTCTTTTTCCGAGGTCAGCGCGACAATGTCACACCCGCAAAGGGTGGAAAGGGGCTCTTTTAGAAAGCCGAGATTCAAAATACGCGACCGAAAGGGCGAATGCTCGATTCTTTGCCGGATTGCGTCTGCAAATTTGCCGCCCCGCCCCATGTCCGCCCCGGCAAAAACGGCAATCAGGTCGCTGTTCTGGGCGGCGGCCTGTTCAAAGGCATCCAGGAAGACGTCCTGCCTTTTGACGGGCTCAAACCTTGCGAACATGGCGACGGCGACATCCGACTCCCGAAGCCCCAGGCGCTTGCGCGCCGCGTCCCTTTGGCAGGAATAGGCCGCAGTTGCGGCGACGTTCAGCCCGTTGCCCTCATACAGCACCTTTTGGTCGGGCAAAAGCGTGCGCAGGGTCTCGCAGTCTTCGTGGTTCTGGGCAAGGAGCAGGGAGCACCGTCTGCCCGCAAAGCGTTCCAGAGATTTGAAAAGGCCGTGGCAAAGCGGGCTCTGCCCGGCATAAAAGGGCAGGCCGTGGGCGGAATGGACGCAGGGAACGTCCAAAAAATACGCTGCAAGCCTGCCGACAAATCCCGCCTTGGCGCTGTGGGTATGGACGATGTCATAATGGCCTTTTCGGATGATTTCAAGGGCGCGGAAAAAGGCGATCGCGTCGCCAACGGGGCTGATCGACCGGGGAATGGGCAGATGGTGCACCAAAAATGGCAGCGCGGCTGCGTCTTTTGGAACCGGTGCCGCGGCTTCCACGACCACCCCTTCCGAAGCAAGCCCTTTGAGCTTCCCAAAAAGCAGCCGGTCGACGAAGAAATATGAGTTCGCAATATGCAGCACGCGCACGAAATCACCTCGGTGATTATAATGCGCAACTTGTCCCGAAAATGAATCCAAATTGGGGGAAAACCCTGCCTTTTTCGAAGCGCCGCCCGATTGACAGGGGAACAGTCCGCGTTTTGCGGGCGGGAAAGGCCGCCGGGCGATGCTTTGCCAGCAGGAGGAGCCCGCGATTTTTGATATCAGCGGGCACATCATCTGGAATTTCAACGAATATGCGCGCGGGATTCTGAATCGAAGGGAGGGGCGACTTGTCTTCCGGTGTGGAAAAGTCTGAAGATTCAAAGAAATATCGGCGCAACGGATGATCTTGCCGTCGTAAGGGAAGCGATAAAGGGGAGGGCGGCGACCTGCCTTTTGAACGAATGCAGAAGAATCGAGAAAGGGAGGGTGCGTCGCTTCTTGTCGCCTAGGGACGACGCCAGCAAACGAATTTTCGGGATCGCCGGTGGAGCTGGTGCATTTTCGCAGGTGCGGCAGGATGCGGCGACCTTCGCCACCCGAAATCCTCACCAAGCCGCCGACGCGCACACGCGAAAGGGCTGAAAACACGCCGTTTTCCCTCGGGGACGGAAGATGCGTTCAATCAAAAAGGCGGGTCCACAGACACCGCCGATACCCCACGCTTAGATGGGAGTCCATTCTGGTTCGCTTCATGCCGGGCCGTGATCCAGACCCTCCGGCGGCCAAGGCAGCTTTTCGACAGAAACCCGACCTTCCTTGAGGATCTCCGTCGAAAATTCGTCGGGATACCCGCTGGAGTAAACAACCCGGGATATACCTGCGTTGACGATCATCTTCGCGCACAGCACGCAGGGCTGGTGGGTGCAGTACAGGGTCGCACCCTCGATAGAAACTCCCAGCTTCGCCGCCTGAATGATCGCGTTTTGCTCGGCATGGACGGCATAGCAAAGCTCGTGCCGCGTGCCGGAAGGGATGTTCAGCTTCCGACGCAGGCATTCGCCCCGCTCGACGCAGCTTTTGATGCCCGCGGGGGCGCCGTTGTAACCCGTCGTTAAAATGCGCTTGTTTTTGACGATCGTAGCGCCAACTTTCCTGTTTTCCTGATAACAGCTGGACCAGTTGGCAATGGTGTGCGTCAGTTCAAGAAATCGATAATCCCATTTATCCATGGTTGCTTCCTCCTTGATAGCAGTATACCATACTCGCATGAATACACAGTACCAAAAATTGCGATTTTTGGGCTGTGAAATTCATTCGGAGCAAAAATCGAAGAAATCGAGAGCAAATCGGAGGAATCTGAATCTAGAGCAGATTAGAATTGCAAATTTAAAAAAAAATTGCAAAAATAGCTGAATTTGGATATTGTCTTCTTTGCTTGGCTATACTATGATATACTTGTTAGCACTCGAAGGTATTGAGTGCTAACAACAATTCCGTCGAATATTCAATCACGATACAGGAGGGATTTCCATGACACTCAGGCCTTTGGCTGACCGCGTTGTAATCAAGAACATCGAGCTCGAGGAAACCACATCGAGCGGCATTGTGCTGCCTGGCTCCGCAAAGGAAAAGCCCCAGATCGCGGAAGTTATTTCCGTCGGCCCCGGCGGAAACGTTGACGGCAAGGAAATCGTCATGCACGTCAAGGCAGGCGATAAGGTCGTCTATTCCAAGTACGCGGGCACCGAGATCAAACTAAACAAAGAAGAGTACATCATCGTCCGCCAGAGTGACATTCTTGCAGTGGTGGATTAATTCAGGAGGAGTATGCAAATGGCAAAACAGATCAAGTACGGAGACGAAGCAAGGAAAGCCCTTGAAGCCGGCGTAAACGCCCTGGCGAATACCGTGAAGATCACTTTGGGCCCGAAGGGAAGAAACGTCGTTCTGGACAAGAAGTATGGTGCGCCCCTCATCACCAACGACGGCGTGACCATCGCCAAGGAAATTGAGCTTGACGATCCCTTTGAAAATATGGGCGCCCAGCTTGTGAAGGAAGTCGCTGTCAAGACGAACGATGTCGCTGGCGACGGCACCACCACCGCCACTTTGCTGGCCCAGGCCATGGTGCGGGAGGGACTTCGCAACCTGGCCGCTGGCGCAAACCCCATGATGCTCAAGCGCGGCATTGAAAAGGCCGTTGAGGCAGCCGTATCCGGCCTTCAGAATATGGCCAAAAAGGTCGAAAGCAAGAAGGACATCGAGATGGTTGCCACCAACTCGGCGGACAACCCCGAGGTGGGCAAGCTGATCGCCCATGCGATGGATGTCGTGGGCAATGACGGCATCATCACCGTCGAGGAATCCAAGACCATGAAGACTGAGATGGAAACCGTGCGCGGCATGCAGTTTGACCGCGGTTACGTCTCCGCTTACATGGTGACCGATCCCGAAAAGATGATCGCAGAGCTGGACGATCCTGCCATCCTGATCACGGACAAGAAGATCAGCTCCGCTCAGGAAATCCTGCACTTCCTCGAATGGCAGATGCAGACCGGCAAAAAAATGCTCATCGTCGCCGAAGATATCGAAGGCGAAGCCCTCGCAACCCTGATTGTCAACCGCCTGCGTGGCACCTTTGTCACCGTTGCGGTTAAGGCCCCCGCCTTTGGCGATCGCAGGAAGGCCATGCTGGAGGATATCGCGATTCTCACCGGCGGCCAGGTGATCTCTTCCGAACTGGGCATCGAGCTGAAGGAAGCCACCGTCGACATGCTGGGCAGGGCCAAGCAGGTTAAGGTGGACAAGGACAATACCACCATCGTGGATGGCGCCGGTTCCCCTGATGCCGTTGCCAACCGCATCGCCGCCATCCGTTCCCAGATCGAAGTTACCACTTCCGATTACGACCGCGAAAAGCTCCAGGAACGTCTGGCAAAGCTCGCCGGTGGCGTTGCGGTGCTGCGCGTAGGCGCTGCCACCGAAGTGGAGATGAAGGAAAAGAAGATGCGCATCGAGGACGCCCTGGCAGCCACCCGCGCTGCTGTCGAAGAGGGCATCGTCCCCGGCGGCGGCGTCGCCCTGATCGACGTACTGCCCGAGGTTCGTAAGGCGATCGAGGAACTGTCTGGCGACGAAAAAACCGGAGCCATGCTGGTTGCCCGCGCCCTCGAGGAGCCCCTGCGCCAGATCGCTATGAACGCTGGTGTGGACGGCTCGGTGGTTGTGGACGCTGTCAAGCGCAACGGCGGCAAGGGCTATGGCTACAATGCCGTTACGGACAGCTTTGGCGACATGGCCGAGTTCGGCATCATCGACCCCACAAAGGTCACCAGAAGCGCCCTGCAGAACGCGGCTTCCATCGCGTCCATGGCACTTACCACCGAAAGCTTGGTCTGCGATATTCCCACGCCTCCTGCAACTTCTCCTGCTCCTGATATGGGCGGAATGTATTAATAGCAAGGCAAACAACCAACTGCCGCTCCGTTACGGAGCGGCAGTTTTTTATCCCGGATGACAATTCTGGCCGATTATGCTAGAATATAATGTCAATCAAAAACGAAGGAGTGGCACTTTGGCGACTTTATTGCAGATCAACCGCAGACTTGCGGAAGGCCCGTTGAACTTCGCGCATCTTTATGAAACCATCATCGCCAACGGTCCGAAAATCGCGGCCGAATTTGACGATGAAGACGGAGAGGCGCAATACATCACCTATTCCCAGTACGGGTTCATGGTAAGAAACTGCGCCAGCCACATACAATCCGCCCTTGGAAAGGAGCGCCGGGGCCAGTTCGTCGGCGTCAGATGGGACACCAACCCCAAGTATCCGGTGATCGTCTGGTCGCTGCTTATGGCGGGGTACAAGCCCGTCCTGATCGATTTCCGCTGCTCCGCCTCCGCATTGGCCCACATCCTCCGGCAGTCCGGAGCTACCGCCATCGTCACCCCCTACGATACCCCGCTTCCCGAGGGCGTACTGTCCGTACAACCTTCTGCGGTGCTGAAAAACAACATGGCCCTGTATTTCGAGGAGCAGTGGGAGGACCAAATCGCCCTTTGCACTTCCGGAACCACAGAGACCTCCCGGGTGTTTGTGTATGACGGCGCGGCGATCATCGGCCAGCCCATCGACGGGTGGACGATCATCAAAGCGCGGGAAAATTTCATTTACGACGGGGACATCAAAGTGCTGGCCTATCTGCCGATGCACCATGTTTTTGGGTTCATCGCGCTGATGGTCCATTTTTCCGTCTATGGAAAGGTGCTGGTTTATCCGAAGGACCGCTCCGCCGCCACGACGATGGAAACCTGCCAAAAGCACGGGGTAACCCATATCTTTAACGTGCCGCTGTTTTGGAACAGCATCAGCCAGGGTATCTGGCGCAAAGCGAAAATGACGGGCAAGACCCGCTCGCTGAAGGCGCTGATCGCCATCAGCCTGTTTTTCCAACGGTTCGCGCCCAAAGTCACCAGGCAGATTCTTGCGGACCGCGCCGCCAAAAAAATCCAAAAAAACCTTTTGGGAAATAAGATCCGTTGCCTGATCAGCGGCGGTGGCCGGGTGCTGCCCGAAACCGTGCGAACGCTGAACGGCCTGGGATACGATCTGATCATCGGATTCGGAATGACGGAACTGGGGATCACGGGCGTGAATTTTCGGGACAACATCAAGGACAAGCTCTCCCTATGCTGCGGAGAACCGTTGCCTTCCGTCGAATACCGGATCGTTCCCTTTGACGCGAGTAACCCCTATGTCGGAGAACTTTTTGTGCGCAGCAAGACGATGCACATCGGCCGGATGGAGGAGGGGAAGATGGTCCCCCCCGCGTTGGACAAGGACGGCTGGTTCACCACCGGAGACATCGGCCGCATCGACGACCGCGGATATCTCTGGATCGAAGGTCGTCTCAAAGAGGTCATCGTCAACGAATCCGGGGAGAACGTCTATCCAGACGAGCTGGAGGATGAATTCGCGGGGCTTTCCCACGCGGAGCAGCTTTGCGCCCTGGGAATCGCCGACGGCAAGGGATACGAGGCGATTACCCTCGTCATCGAATCCCGCGCAGCGCTTCAGGATGGCGAAAAGCTGAAAGAGCTGGCGGCAATCATCGCGGAAAAGGTCGGCGCTCTGCCGGTTTATAAAAAATTGAGGCATGTGTATCTCTCGCTGCGGCCGCTGCCTTTGGCAAATGGGATCAAGGTCCAACGCCAGAAGCTGAAAAAGGGAATCGAATCCGGCGGCTGGCCGTTGGCGGAACTTGATCTCCAATCCGGTGAACTAAATCGGGTGAATTCCGACATCGTCTGGAGGGATGCCCCGGTGGAAATGCCGCCTTCCGGAAGCGAAAGAAGAAACCCCGTGGAGATCATCAAGAACGCTGTCCGAAGAAAAACGACTGTTTCGACCCCATCAAAGGATTACGCGCCCGAGTTTGCGGCCATACTCGACAAAGTAAAAGAGCTTTTTTCCGCAGAACTCAGCCTGCCGGTTTCGGAAATCGGGGATAAGGCTCACTTCATCTTCGACCTCGGGGGGGACAGCCTCTCCAGCCTCGGGGTATACACCCGTTTGGAAGACGCTTTCAAAATGTCCTTTTCCGAAGAGGAGTTCATGCGCTGCAACTGCGCTTATGACGTCGCAATGCTGGTGCAAAGCAAGAAGGAAGGTAGCGGTAAATCCGATCCCCCAAAAGCGGATCAAAAGCGCAAGCGCCGCACCGTCTCTTTTGCGGAACTCGAAACTGAACTCCAAGAGCGCACGGACCTTTTCGTCAAAGAAGCGCAAAGGCTGGGCTTTATGCCGAAAGTGTCCGACGGTGGAGCCGTTCTGCTCCCCGTAAGCGGTAAGAAATCCGCAGAGGAGCTTTCGAACGGACTGCTAGAAAGCGGGTACCGGGTGGGCATCTCCGTTCGGGACGGCGTTCCCATGCTGGTGTTCACCCTCACGACTCAGCACGCGGCGGAGGACATCGAAGGCGTGCTGGAGGCGCTGGCAAACGCCTTAAACGGGCAGGCATAGCCGCCTTTTGGTCAAGTTACCCGCGTCCTGCCGCACCCATCGGCATCCCGCGCTTCATCAGTAAGGCTCTGGAACCCGATCTTGCGGGCGAAAACCGGCAAAAAGGGGCGAGATGGAGCTTTGCGCGACTGAGCAGAAAGGACAGTGCCGAAACGGGTTGGGCTCTGCGAACTTTTTGTAAACTAACGCCCGTTTCCGGTAATTGTCTGCCTGGCAAGGATGACAGGCCGCGCAGGATGCGATAAGATAAAACGTATCAAATGCTCCGTATGCATAAGCATTGAGCAATCCGGAGGTTCCTATGAAATCACGCGCCAGCCTGACAGCAGCTTTGCTTGCAGTTATTTTGATGCTTGCCGCGTTTTTGGGCTGTTCAGCCCCAACTTCCATCAAAGAGGTGGAGGAGGAAGCCCCCGCTCCTTCCGAGCCGTTGCCTGAAGAAACAGACGAGGTTTTGGTGGATTCTTTGGAGTCCCCGCAGCCTGACGAGGAAAACGGTTCAGACAAACCGCGGAAACAGACCATTGGCTTCATCGTCTTGGACGATGGCGCGCTGCTGACCCGCAGCGCCATGCATGGCTTTTTGCGCACCGCCGAAAACCTCAACTACCCTTCGAGGATGTATACAGTTTCGGCAGGCGTTTCCGCAGTGGATCAGGTGGACAGGGCCATTTCCGACGGCTGTGCAGGCCTTGTGATCTGGACGGATTCCCAAGAGCTTGCCAATGCCGCGAAATACGCCAAAATGAAGGGGCTTCCCGTCGTCGCGGCGATGGCAGAGGGCAGTTTGACTTCCTTCAGCATCGACGCTGATTCCGTACTCTATGCGGACCCGGCCGATTATTGCGCCGAAGCCGCGCGGACGATGTGCGAAACCGCCATCAGCCGCGGCAACAAGGAAGGCACCATCTTCATCGCCCGCGAAGAAGGCGCGCATCAGGATATTGTGGACGCCTTCCAGGCCGCGATCAGCGCGTCTTACCCCCAATATACCCTGACGGACATGCCGATTCTGGCCACAAGGGCGGAGACCGAAGCCGCGGCAAAGGAATACCTGAAAGACGAAAGTCACAGGAACGTCGTCGGAATCCTCGCCCTTTCCCCGATGGCATCCACAGCGTGGTACAATGCGGAGGTCGCCGCGGAAAAGCAATACAATTTTAAGATCAACCCGGCGATCATGGCGCTGGACTATACGGATGAGAATCTTTCCCTTGTGGGCAGCAGCAAAATTCTTTGCCTGATTGCCCGCCCGTTTTACACCTGCGCCGCCCAGGCCACCATGGTGCTGGACAGCATCCTCAACGGGTCAGACGTGCAGGCAAGCACCCGGGTGAACGCGCCGATCATCCGGCGCAAGGACATCGAGAAGTACGCCTCCATCGTGGAGGAAGTCAAGACATGGTTCGGTATGTAAGATGAGATCAAAAGATAAGCGGACACAAAAGATGGTCAAGAAAACCGACCATCTGACGATTGCCTTGATCCTCGCCCTGGTGGCCTTTGGCATCATCACCATGGCGAGTTGCCTCGCCGAACCGACCACCGGCGATATGACCCTGTTTGCCAAACTGTCCAGCCTGAATCTGTACTACCCCATGTTGCAGCTTGCGTGGTGCGGGCTTGGGTTGTTCTGCATTTTTCTCATCACCAGGATGGATTACCAGGTGGTGGGCGATTTGGCAAAGCTCGCCTATCTGGGGATTCTCGTTCTGCTGGTTGCCGTCAAACTCTTCGGCGGAAGCACCCGGGGCGTGAGCGGCTGGTTTTCCATCAGCTCCACCCGCGCATTCCAGCCCAGCGAGCTCGGCAAAATCGTGCTGATCATCATCCTCGCAAAGCTGTGCGGCGATTCGATGGACAGGAACGACGGCAGAATAAAAGGCTTTAAAGACATCTTGATCGCCATTGGGGTAACCGCCGTGCCCGTGACGCTCATCGCATGGCAGCCGGACTGGGGTACCGCCGTGGTGTATCTTTGCATCCTGGCGGGCATCCTCTTTGCTGCCAGGATGAGCTGGCGCGTGATTGCCGTCACCGGGGTTTCGGCGCTGGTGGCCATGCCCTTGGCCTATTACTTCGTTCTGAACGACGACCAAAAGCAGCGAATATTGACCTTCCTGAACCCGAGTTCCAATGTTTTGGACGAAGCGTACCACTTTACCATCGGTCAGGAAGTCATCCGGTCCGGCGGCGCCTTTGGCAAGGGGCTTTTGAGCGAAGGCTCCATCACGCAGCTGGGCTATCTGCCGGAAAAGCATACGGACTATATCTTCGCGTCTTTGGTGGAGGCGATGGGGTTTGCCGGCGGGGTGCTGCTCATTCTGATTTATTTCGCTCTGATCGTCAGAACGCTGTTTGTCGCCCAAAAGTCCAGGGATCATTTTGGAATGCTCCTCTGCGCCGGCGTGGCCAGCATGATGCTCGCCCATATCTTTGAAAACATCGGCATGCTCATCGGCTTAATGCCCATCACGGGAATCCCGCTGCCCTTCGTCAGCTATGGGGGATCCAACATGCTTGCGAACATGATCTCTTACGGCTTTGTCATCAATGTGTGGGCGCATCGGCAGCAAAAATACAAGACCCCGGTGCGCATGGCGCCCATTACGCCTGCTTAAACTTAGATTTGCGCGCATATACATAACAAGACACTCCCAAAGGAGGGCTTGTTATGTCCCTTGAGCAGCTGAACACCACGGAATTCACATCCAGAACCTCCGCCAGACGGCCGAGCAGAAGGATTGTCGCCGCCCGGACGAGTCAGGGCGCCAAAAAACGGCGATCCGGCGGTTCCGCCCTTTTGGGGGTATGCACGCTGATGCTCTGCTGCGCGCTGCTACTCTCCGTCGCCTTTATGGAAGAACCCTTTGTCGCCACCATGACCGGCTCTGACGGCCATTCCGTCACGGACGATATCCTCGGAAGGCTGGTCTATCTTTGCGAACAGTTCGCCGGGGTTTTCCTTCCAAACCACGAACTGGACCCTCCCGTCAAAGGCGAGGTTGTGGCGACCTTCCAATCCACCGGCGAGTGGGTGGAGTTTTTCGGGTACGCCGGGTGCGACGTTTATGCCTGTGCGGACGGGGTGGTCACCCAAGTAGTCTTCGGGGATGACGGCGGCAGGGTGGAGCTGACCCTTGAAAACGGCGCTGTGGCGATATACACTTGTCTTGGAGAACCTGTGGTGGAGGTGAACCAGCCTGTTTCTGCGGGGGACGCTTTGGCAGTTTCGCCATCCGGCCGGGTGATGTTTTCCTATCAACGCCTTGGGGTGGCGGAAGATCCCCTGCCGTTGATGGGGCTTTCGTCAAAATAATGCGGTTCACGCTCTTTGGCGCGCCCGTCCATATTTCCTTCCTCCTGCTGTTGTTGATCCCCGCCGCGGTCCTGTGGTCCGGAAAGGACATGCTTTCCCCCATTGCGGCGGTGGTCGTGCATGAATGCGGCCATATTTTTGCCGCAAGATATATGAAGGAGCCCCTGGCGGAACTGGACGTTTACCCCTTCGGAGCCGCCATCCGCATGGCCCGGCCGCTCACCGACCGGACCACGGAGTTCTTCATCGCCCTTACCGGTCCGGCGGCCAGTCTGCTTGCCGCCACCGTCGCCGCAGGAGTCATGCACTTTGTTCCCCAGGCGGAATTTTTGAGCGCATTCGCTGCTTCTTCGCTGTTCCTTTGCGCCATCAACCTGATCCCGGCGCTGCCCCTGGACGGCGGAAGGATGCTCAAAGCGACGCTGAGCATCGTTTTTTCGGAAAGGACGGCGATGCGCATCGCCTGCGGGCTTGGCATCATTTGCGCCCTGATATTAGGCGCTGCGGGGCTCGTCGGCTGGCCGGACGTGAGCATTACGCTGATCGTCATGGCAGTGTTTTTGCTGATCGGAGCGTTTTCTGCAAGGCGGGAGCTTTCCCCGCCCATGACGGCGGTGGTGCTCCGCGGCAACGCCCTGGCCCAACGGGGCTCGATGCGGCTGTTTCCCGTTGCTGTTGTGGCCGATTTGCCGGTGCGCGCCGCCATTTCCCGGTTGCGCGGCGCAAGCCTGGTTGCGGTGGTGGACCGCTCCTTTCGATACATGGGAACACTGACGGAAGGGGACCTGCTGCAGGGGATGATCGAGTGGGGACCGGGCGTGACCCTGGGCGAGCTGCTAATGCTGATAAGGAAATAAATAAAATTTTTGATAGATTGATTTGAAGGAGTTCTGATTTGGATATGTATGCAAAGGCGGAGCATCTACTCCGCCTGGTGGAAAAACCTGCCCGGTATTCGGGCGGGGAGCTTGGCGCTGTCATCAAGGACGCGACAAAGGTCGACGTCCGCTTTTGCATGTGTTTTCCCGATGTATACGAGGTCGGGATGTCCCATCTCGGCTCAAAAATCCTCTATTCCCTGATCAACGCCAGGGAGGATTCCTGGTGCGAGCGCGCCTTCGCCCCCTGGGTGGACATGGAGGAATCCATGAGGAAAGAGGGCGTCCCGCTTTTTTCCCTCGAAAGCAGAACGCCGCTCAAGGAGTTCGATTTTCTCGGCTTCACCCTTCAGTATGAGATGAGCTATACCAACATTCTGAACATGTTGGATCTCTCTGGAATCCCCTTGCGGGCAGAGGATCGCCCGGAGGACATGCCCCTTGTCGCCTTTGGCGGTCCCTGCGCCTGCAACCCCGAGCCCTTGGCGCCCTTTGCCGACCTTTTTATGATCGGCGACGGCGAAGAGGTGGTGGGGGAAGTGCTGGACTGCTACGCCGCCTGCAAGCGGGAGGGGAAAGGGAAGGAGCATTTTCTGCGCAAAGCGGCGCAGATCGAAGGCGTGTACGTCCCCAAATTCTATCGCCCGGTCTACCACGAGGACGGAACCTTCGACCGCATGGAGGTCGAACCGGGGTTTCCGCAAAAAATCCGCCGCCGCATCGTGAAGGATCTGGAAAACACCTTCAATTTGACGGAAATGATCGTCCCTTATATGGGGATCGTCCACGACCGCATCATGCTGGAACTGTTCCGCGGCTGCACCCGCGGGTGCAGGTTCTGCCAGGCGGGATTCTTGTACCGCCCTGTGCGGGAGCGCTCGGTGGAAAAGCTGAAAGAGCTGGCCCGCACGTTGGTGGACAATACGGGATACGAGGAAATGTCCCTTTCCTCCTTGAGCTCCGGGGATTACCCCTGCCTGACGGAGCTGATCGAGGAGCTCGTCACCATGTTCAAAAACGAGAAGGTCTCCCTTTCGCTGCCTTCTTTGCGCATCGACTCCTTTGCCAAAAAATATGCGGACGAGCTGTCTTCCGGCAAAAAGACCAGCCTGACCTTCGCCCCCGAAGCTGGAACCCAGCGACTTCGGGATGTGATCAACAAGGGCGTGACGGAGGAGGATTTGACCCGCTCGGTCACGGACGCTTTTGCATCGGGTTGGAACGCCGTCAAGCTGTACTTCATGATCGGCCTGCCCACAGAGACCAACGAGGATCTGGACGGAATCGCCGACCTTGCGGCAAAAGTGCGCACCGCTTATTTCTCTGTTCCCAAGGAACGGAGGGCAAAGGGGCTGCGGATCACCGTCAGCGCATCCGCCTTTGTGCCCAAGCCCTGCACGCCCTTCCAGTACGTGCCCCAGTGCACCGTGGAAGAGTTCCGGGCAAAACAGAAATATCTGCGCGAAAAGCTGAGAGAAGTCAAGGGCGTGGAGTTCAACTATCACGATTCCGAGCTTTCCTCTTTGGAGGCCGCCTTTGCCCGGGGGGACAGGAGGCTTGCCGAAGTGTTGGAGATCGCCTTCAAAAAAGGCTGCAGGTTTGATTCCTGGAGCGACTGCTTCGACTATGAGCGCTGGCTGAGCGCCTTTGAAGAAGCAGGGGTGGATCTGGGCTTTTATGCCTACAGGCAGCGCCCGCTGGACGAGAAATGGCCCTGGGGCCACATCGACACCCGGGTCCGAGAAGAATACCTTCAGAACGAATACAAGAAAGCGCTGTGCGCCGCGCGAACCAGGGATTGCCGCCAGGGTTGCAACGGCTGCTTCGATAGAGAGAGCTATGCGAATTATTGCAGTGTTTAAAAAAACCGGCGGGGCGAGGTACATTTCCCATCTTGACCTGCAGCGGGCGGTTCAGCGTGCGCTCAGAAGGAGCGAGCTGCCCATCCGGTACTCCATGGGGTTCAACCCCCATCCGGTGCTTTCCTTTGCTTCTGCCTTGAGCCTTGGTTTTACCAGCCTGGGCGAGGTGATGGACGTCGCCATAGCAGAAGATGTCTCCACCGCCGAATTTGAAGAAAGAATGGCCGGCGAGCTTCCGCCGTCTTTGGCCCTCATTTCCGCTCACCAGGTGGCGGACAATTATCCGGGCTTGATGTCCCTGGTCGAATCCGCGGATTACGAGGTCACTGCAACGGTGAATCCGGAGTTGACCTTTGATGAGTTAAGCAATCGCATCAACAGTGCGCTTTCAGCTCCGATTCTTGCGGAAAAGAAGACGAAAGCAGGGGTCAAGGAGCTGGATCTTCGAGAGCAGGTGCTTTCCCTTGAACTTCGCGCATTGGAAAAGGGCGGCCGTGCCCGCTTTTTCGTGCGTTGCGACTGCTCTCCCGCCGGGGCGCTCAATCCGAAGCTTCTGTTTGACGCCTTATCGGATCGCCTCGGAGTCATGGAAGAACCCGAATACTGCCGCCTGGCACTCTGGGCGGATAAAATTGGTTGCACGCCCCTTTGGGGCAGGAAGGAGCCCAAAGCTTGAAGCGGGAAATACTCGTAGACATCAACCCGCACCAGACGAGGGTCGGATTGCTCGAGAATGGAGAACTGGTTGAGCTTTACGTCGAACGGACCGGCAAGGAACGACTGGTGGGGAACATCTATAAAGGCTGCGTTCAGAATGTTCTTCCAGGTATGCAGGCAGCCTTTGTGGATATTGGACTGGAAAAAAACGCCTTTTTGTACGCTGGGGACATCAATGCCGACAAATCCGTTTTCGACTTTCCGGACAGTCAGCAGTCCGACAAGCTCGAGAAAAATATCGGCGATATGATCCACCAGGGCCAGGAGATTATCCTGCAGGTCGTCAAAGAGCCGGTGGGAACGAAGGGCGCAAGGGTGACGATGAACATCACCCTTCCCGGAAGGACCCTGGTGCTGGTGCCCACCGTGAATTACATCGGCGTTTCCAGAAGGATCGAGGACGAAGCCGAGCGCACCCGGTTGCGCGAAACCATCGAGCGCATCAAGCCCGCGGATATGGGCGTGATCGTCCGGACTGCCGCAGTCGGAAAAACGGAAGAGGAGTTCCAGGCGGAACTCACTTTTTTGACGCGGCTTTGGGAGCGCATTTCCAACCGGGGCAGGATCGTCCGCGCACCGCGCATGATCCACAGCGAGGAACCTTTGGTCTTCCGCACGATTCGGGACACCTTCACGCCGGACGTTTCTGCGCTGATCGTCAATGACGAGGAGTATTACGAACGGGTGAAGATCATCGCGGGGATCATTTCTCCGGATCTTGTGGACCGGGTGCAGCTCTTCGATGGCAGCGAGGATATTTTCGAACATTTCAAGGTGGACGCCCGGGTGGAAAAGCTCCTTGCCCGCAAAGTCCGGCTAAAAAACGGCGCATATATCGTCATCGACCAGACCGAAGCGCTGACGGCCATCGACGTCAACACCGGCAAGTACATCGGCAGCGACAATCTTCAGCAAACCCTGTTTGAAACCAACTGCGAAGCTGCCCGGGAAATCGCGCGCCAGCTCCGCCTGCGGGATATCAGCGGAATCATCGTCATCGATTTTATCGACATGGAAAGCCAGGAAAACAAGGATGCCTTGGTGGAACTTCTGCGCGAATGCCTGAAAAACGATCGCACCAAGTCGAACGTTTTAGGCATGACTGCTCTGGGCCTTGTGGAAATGACCCGGAAAAAGCTCAGGAATCCGCTGTCTGCAACCCTCCAGTCTCCCTGCCCGTACTGCCACGGGGAGGGAAAGGTGCTGTCGGCGGAGAGCGTGGCCCAGAAAATCCGACGCTCGTTGCTTCGCGAATTCAGAAACACCAGCATCGCGAGCTTTATCATCGAGACGCATCCGGACGTGGCCACATTCATCGAAAGCCGTGCGATGGAGGATATGCCCGTCCTGCCAGAGGAAAAGGGCAGAAGCGTTTACATCGCCCGAGACGCCGGTCGCCATATCGCGGATTATGCCATTCGTCCGGTGACGGACGTCCGCGAACTGGAAAATGCCGCCAGGGGGGAAGGGCTGAAAAAGCTCTCCTAACCTGCAGAATCCCTCATTTTTCGATTGACAGGCCTTCTTTTACAATGATATAATTCTTCGGTAAGCCGCTCGAAACCGGCATCAAACGCATGGGCTTTTCACCCATGGGCCGTTTTTCGGCGAGTCTGTTAACAGGAGGTGCGCAGAGTGTACGCTGTAGTCAAGACCGGCGGCAAGCAGTATAAGGTCGCCGAAGGCGACGTGCTGGTCGTCGAGAAGCTCGAAGCGGAAGTTGGCGCTGAAGTTTCACTGGATGTGCTCATGCTCGTCGATGGTGAGAACGTCATGATCGGCAAGCCCTTCGTAGCCGACGCGAACGTGACGGCCAAAGTCGTTGAACACGGCAAGGGCGAGAAGATCATCGTCTTCAAGTATAAGCCCAAGAAGAACTACCGCAAGAAGCAGGGCCATCGTCAGCCCTACACCAAACTCGAAATCCTTTCCGTCAAGTAAATGACCACGGTCACCCTTGACATCCTGCCTTCCGGCCAAATATCCGGCTTTGATGCCAAAGGGCATGCCGGATACGCGGAATCAGGTTCGGACATAGTCTGCGCCGCAATTTCTGCGATCCTCCAAACAGCATATTGCGGCCTTACCCAGGTCGCCGGTCTGTTTGTCGGGCTGGAGATGAAAGACGGTGAAATGACCGTCATCCTCGAACGGGAGCTTTCCGAGCGGGAAAGGCACGATGCCGACATCATTCTCGAAACGATGCGACAGGGCCTTTTGAGCCTGAAGGAAGCATACCCCGAGTACCTCAACATCGACGAACGGAGGTGTTAACGAATGTTCAAAATGATATTGCAGCTGTTCGCCCAGAAAAAGGGTGGCGGCAGTTCCAAAAACGGTCGCGACAGCCGTGCCAAGCGCCTCGGCGCCAAGCGTGGTGACGGCCAGTTCGTCCTCGCCGGCAACATCCTCGTCCGTCAGCGCGGAACGAAGATTCATCCCGGAACCAACGTGGGCATCGGCAAGGACGATACCCTCTTTGCAAAGGTTAACGGAGTTGTTCGCTTTGAGCGCCTCGGACGCGACAGGAAGCAGGTCAGCGTCTATCCCATGGTGGAAGAAGCGGCGGCCAACTAAGCCTTTTTTGCGCCAGATTGGGCAGCAGTTTTTCTGCTGCCCTTCCTATTATTTATACGGATACTACCATGATTCTTACCGCAAATCATTTTAATCTGGAAAGGACCCTGAACTGCGGTCAGGCGTTTCGGTGGAAACTCCAAGAAGACGGCTGGTGGTTCGGCGTCGCGCTGGACAAGCCGCTTTTCATCCGCCAGCAGGGGGATGTGCTTGAGCTTCTTTCCACTTGCGAGGACGAGGCGTTCTGGAGCGATTACTTCTCCCTCGACCGGAATTATGGCGAGGTGGAAGCCATGCTTTCAGCCGACCCCAAGACTGCCCCGGCCATCGAATGCAGCGGCGGGATGCGCATCCTCCGCCAGGATCCTTACGAGACGCTGATTTCTTTTATCATTTCCCAGAACAACAACGTCAAGCGGATCTGCGGGATCGTCGAAAGGCTGTGCGAAGCCTATGGAGAGAAGGGCGTTTTTCTGGGAAGAGAGTACTACGCCTTTCCCACCAGCGGCGCACTGTCCAGCGCCACCGTCCAGGACTTGGAAATGCTGGGAGCTGGTTACCGCGCGCCGTACATCTTGGATTGCGCCAAAAAAATCCGGGATGGGTACGACCTGAAGGGATTGCGCGATCTCTCCTTCGCGCAGGCAAAGCGGGAACTGATGACCTTCAAGGGCGTCGGTCCGAAGGTGGCGGAATGCGCGATGCTCTTTTCTTTGGGATTTGACACCGCCTTCCCCGTGGACGTTTGGGTCAAGCGCATTTCCGCCTGGCTGTATCCGGGCGAAAACGGCCGCGCCGCGGCTAAGGCTGCGGCTGAACGCTTCGGAAGCTGGGCGGGAGCTGCACAGCAGTATCTGTTTCATTACGCGCGAACGGTTGGGCTAAAGCCCGTTGAGGAGAGCAAAGCATGATTGGTACATTGATCAATGCGCTGGCGATTCTGGCCGGCGGCACCATCGGACTCATCTTCAAATCCAGGATTTCGAAGCGCTTTTTGGATATCGTCATGCTCGCCTTGCCTTTGGCAATCGCCATCATCGGTATTTCCAGCGCCATCGTCACCAGGGATATGCTGGGCATGATCCTTTGCCTGGTTGTCGGCTCCATCTTGGGGGAAGCCCTAAGTATCGAGCGGAGACTGAACAACCTGGGAGACAGCTTACAGAAAAAGCTCTCCAAAACTGGAAGTTCTGCGGGATTTACGGACGCATTCGTGGCGTCGTCCCTGCTTTTTTGCGTAGGTTCGATGGCGATCATGGGTTCCCTTGAGGCGGGTATTTCCGGCAACTATGAGATTCTGCTCTCCAAATCCCTGCTGGACGGCATCTCCGCCGTATCCTTCGCAGCCACGATGGGCTACGGCGTGCTGTTGTCTGCGCTGCCGGTTTTCTTTTACCAGGGCGCCATCACCCTGCTTGCGACCAGCGTTGCCCCGCTCCTCGGCCCTGCTGTGGTGACGGAAATGAGCGCCATCGGCGGCGTACTGATCCTAGCGCTCAGCATCAACATGCTGGAGCTTCGTTCGAAAAAAATCCCCACCGGAAACATGCTGCCCGCCATCCTGCTGCCCATCGCTTATCAGCCCTTTGTGCAATGGATCTCGGCGCTGTTCCAAGGTTGACATCAAAGGTTCAGAATGATAAACTAATCGACAATTCTTCTTTGCTACTTTTTTTATAAGATGGAGGTCATATGCAGGATAAAATAGTTAAGGAGGGGCTTACCTTTGACGATGTCCTCCTGATTCCGGGGAAATCGGAGGTGCTGCCCAAGGACGTCAACCTTTCCACCAGACTGACGGACGCCATCAGGCTGAACATCCCTTTGCTTTCCGCCGCGATGGATACGGTGACGGAAGCGCGGCTCGCCATCGCCATGGCCCGGGCGGGCGGAATCGGCATCATTCACAAAAACATGTCCATCGCGGAGCAGGCCGCGGATGTGGACAAGGTGAAGCGCAGCGAGCACGGCGTCATCGTGGACCCGTTCTTCCTGTCGCCGGAACACCGGGTCTCGGACGCTTTGGCCCTGATGGCGAGATACAAGATTTCCGGCGTGCCCATCGTGGTCGGCACCAAGCTGGTGGGTATTCTGACCAACCGGGATCTTCGGTTTGAGGACAATGTGAACCGTCCCATCAAAGAGGTCATGACCAGTGAGAACCTCATCACTGCGCCCGTTGGAACGGACCTGAAGGCCGCCCAGCAGATCCTGAAGAAGCACAGGATCGAAAAGCTGCCCATCGTGGATGAGGATTTCAACCTTAAGGGGCTCATCACCATCAAGGACATCGAAAAGGCGATTCAGTACCCCAACTCCGCGAAGGACATCAACGGCCGATTGATCGTCGGCGCCGCCGTCGGCCCGACGAAGGACATGATGGACCGGGTGGCAGCCCTTGTGGCAGCGAAAGTAGACCTGATCGCCATCGACACCGCCCACGGGCACCACATCAACGTCCTGCGCGCGGTGGAAACCATCCGGAATGCCTATCCGGAAATGCCCATCATGGCGGGAAATGTCGCCACCGCCGAAGGAACGGAAGACCTCATCAAGGCCGGCGCGAGCTGCATCAAAGTGGGCATGGGCCCCGGCTCGATTTGCACCACCCGCGTGGTTTCCGGCACCGGCGTCCCCCAGATTACCGCGGTGATGGACTGCGCCGAAGCGGCGGACAAATACGGCGTTCGCATCGTTGCGGACGGCGGAATCAAGTATTCGGGGGATATTGTCAAGGCGATCGCCGCCGGCGCTTCCGCCTGCATGATCGGCAGCCTTTTTGCGGGGACCCAGGAAAGCCCCGGCGAAACGGAGATTTATCAAGGCCGCCAGTTCAAGGTTTACCGCGGCATGGGTTCTGTGGCCGCCATGTCCAAGGGAAGCAAGGACCGCTACTTCCAGGAAGGCGCCGAAAAGCTGGTTCCCGAAGGAGTGGAAGGCCGCGTTCCTTACAGGGGACCGTTGGCGGACACGATTTTCCAGCTTTGCGGCGGGCTGCGCTCCGGTATGGGCTATTGCGGAACGCCGGATATCGAATCCCTGCGAAAGAACGGCAAATTCATGCGTATCACCAACGCCTCTTTGATCGAAAGCCATCCCCACGATATTTCGATCACCAAGGAAGCCCCGAATTACTCCATTCATTAAACGGCTTCCCCCGATCACCTGAAAAAACAACGCCCCGCGGCACCAGGCTTGCGGGGCGTTTGGTTTTTCGGTCTGTCAGGGGAGTTCTTCTTCATCCGGAGGCGGCGGCTCCTGATCCGGTTCAACGGCAGGAGGACCCAGGGAGTTGGAGTAGACGTATCCGCTGACGATATCCGCAATGTCCATGCGGACGTCCTCAAGGTTCTGCATGTAGGAAAACGGCGCATTGATGGGTATCGCGATCAACGTATCGTCTCCATAAAGTGGAACGTAACCCTGGTAGGGATTGATGAAAAGCAGATAATCCCCATGCCTGCCGGCAGGCGAGTCCATTAAGAAGAAAAGGTACTTTCCCCCTAATGTAAGCTCGGGAAGGCTCTCCTGGTTGTAGGAGGGTTGGTCAAAGGTGGACTCCAGCACCGTGTTCCGGTACATGGCGTCCGTCAGGATGACGCGAAGGCTGCCTTCGGCTTCCCCTTTCAGATACTCCTCGACCTGAATCGAGACTGCGGTGGCAGGAACAGAGGTGATCTCCTCCAATCCTGGCTCGCGGACATAGAACTGGACGTCCGAAAGCTCCTCAATGGAAGTCACCGTACCGGTGCAGACGACCGAAGATCCTTCGACCAGGGATTCAAGCTCCTTCTGATAGTAAAAATAGGAAGGAATGTATACATAGCTCTGCATCTTGTCCAGCTCGTACAGCGCCTGGGAAAGGGAAATCTTCGCGCCGCCTTCGGTAACGAGGAAGTCGTCCTCCAGCCTGATCATGCCGTTTTCGTCCATCAGGGCGGAATAACTTCCCCCGTCGTTCGACAGAAACAGGAAATAAGCCGCACCTTCTTCGGGCTGGCAGTCCAGCGGAAGGATGAAGGGAAACTCAACGTCCTCCGCGAGGGAATCGCCCTCCAGCACCCGAACCGGCACCGCAGTGGTGATATAGGGCCCCGCGCTGGTCAGCAGGGCGATGACCACGGACTCGCTCTTGGGATAAAGCAGTCGTAATGTGGCGGAAAAATCGAACTCATTCTGAGAAGCGTCCGAAGATTCCGGAAGCTGGTCCAAAACCTCATATCCGCCGGAGGCGCGAGCGGCGCAACCGGATAATAGCACCAGGCAGAATAGTACCAGCGCTGATTTCTTAAACCTGTCCGCCATTGCACACCTCCTTACGCTGATATAAACACGAATCAACGGGCAAATCCGTTCCCTCACATCTCCCTTCGGCCTTCCAGGGCCTTGGAAAGGGTGACCTCGTCGATGTATTCCAGGTTTCCGCCGATGGGGACGCCGTGGGCGATGCGGGTGACGCGGATTCCCATGGGTTTTAGCAGTTTGAAAATATAGGATGCCGTTGCTTCGCCCTCGATATCCGGATTCGTGGCGAGGATCACTTCTTTGACGCCCTCTTCCGGTATGCGCGCCAGGAGCGGCGCAATGGCGATATCGTCCGGCCCCACCCCGTCCATAGGGGAAATCGCGCCGTGCAGAACATGGTACCTTCCGGAATAGTCCCGGGCGCGCTCCAGGGCGAGAATGTCCCTCGGGTCGCAGACGACACAAAGGAGCTCGTTGTTCCTCTTGGGATTCTCGCAGATATCGCAAAGCTCGTTCACCGTGTAATTCCCGCAGCGAGCGCAGTAATGCACGCTCTCTTTGGCGTCAAGAAGGGCGGAGGCCAGCGCTTTGACCTCCGCTTCCGGCTGGTCGACGATGAAATACGCAAGCCGCAGGGCGGTTTTGCTGCCGATCCCGGGCAGGCGGGAAAACTGCGCGGCCAACCGTGCTATCGGTTCCAGAACACCCATTAGAATCCCAGATTCAAGCCGCCGGTCAACTTGCTCATTTCGGCGGCAACGGTCTCATCAGCAACGCGCAGGGCCTCGTTGACTGCGGCGACGATCAGATCCTGAAGCATTTCGATATCCTCCGGATCCACAGTGGCCTCAGAAAGCTCGATGGATACCAGGCTCTTCCCGCCGGTGACCGTGGCTTTGACAGCCCCGCCTCCGGAAGTCGCCGAGAAGGTGCGCGCGTTCAGCTCCTCCTGCATCTTCGCCATATCCGCCTGCATCTTCTGGGCCTGCTTCATGAGCTGGTTGATGTTCGCTCCGCCGCCGCGGGGCATGTTGAATCTTGCCATTTGAATCCTCCAAACCAATCGTATTATTGAATGTTAAGAAAGGTTGCCAAAAACTTGTTCCCCCAACTCCCTGAGACTGGGCTTTTTCTGCTCCGACGGGACGGGGGCCTCTTCGTTCACCAGCACGGCGTCCAGCCCGGGCTGGGCGCGCAGGGCCGCCTCCAGAGCGTTGTTAAACGTGGAACGCCTACCCTGCCATTCATTTGGTAGCACCACCTCCAGCCTGCCACCGCGCAGCCGGTAATTCCACTTTGCTACAAGCGGCTGAAGGTTTCCCGGAATCGCGGAAAGCAGCGCGTTGAACATCGCGTTCGCATCCCCGGTTTCGCCAGGGGGGGAGTTGGGCGCTTCGGCTTTTTTCTTGGGTATCACTTGTTCGGGAACGGAACGCTTTGCAGGCTTCTTTGCTGGCTGCGGCTGGGGTTCCTCGTCAATGGAAAAGGGGGGAAGGCCGGCTTCTGCAGCGGTTTCGCCCACCCGCTTAGTTGCCGCTATCTTACTTTCCAGGGCGGAAACCCTTTCCAAAAGGGTGTCCAGAGAATGCGGCTCATCCTGGGGGCGGCAAATCCGCACCAGGGTCGCCTCGACGGCAATCCGCGGCCGCGAAAGCCATTTCATCGTGCTTTCCGTCTCAGACAAAAGATCGATGGCCCGCAGCGCTTTTTCGATGGGGCAGTGTTGCGCCTGCCTGGCGTAGTGCTTCAGGTCCTCGTCGGTGCAGTCGATGAGGGACGTGTCCGACCCACAGGTAATCGCCACCATCAAGTCTCTGAAATGACCGGAAAGATCCCGGACGAAGGCCATCAGGTCAACGCCCTCAACGACGATGCGATCAAAAAAACCCAGCACTGCCTTTGCGTTCCCTGCCAAAAGGGCATCCACAAAGCCAAAAAGCGCTTGTTTTGAAACGCTGCCAAGCACGGCACGAACCTTTTCGCCGACGAGGTCATTCTCGCAAAAGGCAAGGCATTCATCCGCGATGCTAAGCATGTCCCGTACAGAACCCTGACCCGCCAGAGCGATGGCGCGAAGTCCCTCCTCATCATAGGAGGCGCCGATGTCCTCCGCAATGAATTTCAAACGTGCGACGAGATCGGGCGTGGACACCCTGTGAAAATCGAACCGCTGGCAACGAGAATGAATGGTCGCCGGCAATTTGCCGGGCTCGGTGGTCGCCAGCAGGAAGACGACGTGGGCGGGGGGTTCCTCTAACGTTTTCAGCAGGGCGGTAAAAGCTGTTGAAGAAAGGGTGTGCACCTCGTCGATGATATAGACCTTGTACTTGCTCGCCACCGGCGAGAAGCGCACCATTTCCAGCAGGTCCCGCACTTGCTCCACCTTGCTGTTGGAACCGCCGTCGATCTCGATCACGTCGACCCCGCCAGCGGTGGCAAGGCAACCCTCGCAACGGTCGCAGGGCTCTCCTTCTATGGGGGCGAGGCAGTTGATGGCCCGCGCGAAAATCCTTGCCGTTGTGGTCTTTCCTGTGCCGCGGGTTCCGCAAAACAGATAGGCGTGGGCGATTCTGCCAGCAATCACCTGGTTTTTGAGGGTAGAGGTTATGTGCTGCTGACCGACCACATCGCCGAAACGGCTGGGTCTGTATTTGCGGTATAAAGCCTCGTAGGACAAGGTTTGAACCTCCGAAAAATGATTCATTACATTTTAACATTGCGGCGTGGTTTAGGCAACGCCGGTATTTTCCACGCCAACCACGGATACACTAAGCAATCGCACTGCGCACAGGTTTATAAAAATTTCAGGGCTTTCATTAATAATAGTGCGCTGGCAGAGCAGTTGACCCGTTTTGTCATGCGCTAATCAGGGGTTCTGCATGACTTTTGGCGGATCACGCCGACGATGGGCTGTTGGTTTTTGCCTGTTTCGGATTGCTTGCCGCAGCGGACGGGGCAAAAAAGAAAAGCCGCCGCTTTTGGGGGCTTTTCTGTATAATGAGCCGGCAAAATTGCCTGCGCAATGGTTTCGAGTTTATATACGCGAAGAAAGCTCGTTCAGTGTATCAAGGGCGGCGGCCAATTTGCACCTTTCCTCGTCGTTCAGGCGGTCTGTAAACCGGGAAACGCTTTCAGATACGATTTTTCGTTCATTTTCGAGGGCTTCAATACCGCTTTGGGTAATCGAAATGTAAGTCACGCGGCGGTCATGATCGTCTGCGATGCGCTGCACGTAGCCAAGAGCGACCAATTTGTCCACGAGCGGCGTCAGGTTGGGGCGGGAAATGGCCATCAACTGGGAAACTTCGCCCATTCTCATGCTGGTGTTTTCGGAAAGCAGGCTCAGGATATGGTACTGGGCCAAAGGCATCTTGCCCACCTTCATAAGGGTCTTGAGCAGGCTCCGATGCATCAAATAATATTTGGTGATGCGCTCGGACATTTGTTTGCTTGTAATTGGTTTCTCCATGTTCTCTCCTCCTTCGTCGGAATCCGACAGCTTAATAAGACTGTCGGATACTTGTTTATATTATATGAAAAACGATTTCTAGTCAATGCTTTCTACATAGATTAAACATGAATAAGAAATTAATTCTTGCTGTCGTGGCGAATGATAAAGAGGAAAAAGTAAGAATCATTCAGTAAAGAGAGCATCGGAAAGGTCTTTTAGCCGTAACCGCGCTTTTTCCGTTTCCTCCCGGTTAAAAAAAAGGCGGCCATGTTCGTAGGTGCAGACATCGCCCTCCTTGACTCCCGAATAGAGGGAATCAAGGGGAAGTCTGATCTCGCCGTCGGGGCTGTCAAAGATCGCCCAATTGCCTTCAATACGATCCAGGGTAATAAACATGGGGTCATCTCCAAAAACTCATATGGATGAATATATCTTATTTCCGGAAACAGCACAAGAAGAACTGTTGTTTTTTCGTTTTTTTATATTAAAATCGTTTTCTAAGAGGAAAGTAGCGAAAATTGTCGAAGTTAATCCTTTGTATTCATAATAAAGCGAAGCAGACTGCAAAGCCGCAGCCTGTTGGGGGAAGAATGACCGCAAACAAACGCAAAAGATTGATTGAAGCACTAAAAGCAGAGCGTGCCAGGCTGAACAAAATGACCGATCACGCATCCCATTCTGGAAATCGGCTGAACTCTCCAGAACTCCTGCATCAATCGGGTATTGTCGGCTCACTGATCAACGACCTGGACCAGCAATGTGAATCCGAATGCCGCGAGCATACTGATGATAAACAAACGAAGAAAGAAGAGCGCCACACACAAACAAAACAGCGAAAATAATGAGAACAATGCCTGAATTTTTTTAGTCACGTGCCAATAATATCTCAAACTATGTTATAATCAACTCGTGAACTTGCTTTGGAGGTGAGGCTGTCTGGGCTCTGTAATTGATAAATTGATTGATCTGTTCCAGAGCGGCTTTCTCCAGTTTGGAATACGCGACGCCATCGATATCATCATCGTGGCGTATCTGATTTATAAGCTGCTCATGCTGACTCGCGAAACCAGAGCCATGCAGGTCCTCAAAGGCGCGGGGGTGCTTCTTATTGCGATCACCCTGGCAAACTGGTTCAAGCTGACGGCAATTTCCTGGCTTTTGAACCAGGCGATTCTTGCCGGTTCCATTGCCCTGGTCGTGCTTTTCCAGCCGGAACTGCGGCGCGCCCTGGAGCAGATCGGCAGGGGCAAGTTCTTTAAAAAGCACGGTTCTACCCAGCTTCGCGGAATTGACATGTTTATTGACGAATTGGTCACCGCGATGCGCAATCTTTCAGGAAGGCGCGTCGGCGCGCTTATTTTGATCGAAGAACGCACCGGCCTTGCGGACATCGTCGCCACCGGAACTCGGCTGGAAGCCATCGTTTCCGCAGCGCTGATCGAAAACGTATTTGAACCGAACACTCCCCTGCATGACGGGGCGATGATCATCCGCGGAACCAACATCGTCGCCGCGGGGTGCTTTTTGCCCTTGTCGGACAATAACACCATTTCCCGCCAGCTCGGAACAAGGCACCGGGCTGCCCTTGGAATTTCCGAGGTTTCGGATTGCCATGCTTTTGTGGTTTCAGAAGAAACCGGGGTCATTTCCGTCGCCCATGACGGCAAGCTGACCCGTTATTTGGACGAGGAGCAGATCCGCGAGATCCTCGCCTCGATTTACATCACCCAGACGCGCAAGATGCGCCTGAGCAACCCCTTTGCCCGGAGGCCAAAGACCGATGCCTGAACCGATAAAGAGCGATGCAAACACGCAGAATAACAACGCCAGCCCCCAGGGTAACGGCTTTTTTTCCCGCTTTGGCGCGCGGGAAGTTATTTTCATGCTGATTTCCTTATTGTTTGCCGTCGTGATATGGGTTTATGTGCTGAACGTCGAAAACCCCACAAGGGAAAAGATCGTCCGGGACGTTCAGATCTCCTTCTCCGGCGAGGAGCGGCTGAACAGCAACCAAAAACTGACGGTCAAGGGAGACCGCAACGCGATTTTGACCGATGCCACCGTGGTGATCAACGTCCCCGCAAATCTTTACAGCGAAATCAAAGCCGAGTCCATCACCGCGCAGTTGGATCTTTCCGGCATCTCCACCCCGGGGAAGCACACCATCAAGGTCACAGCAAGGGTGCAGGGCTTCAGCGATGTTTCCATCGTCTCCATTTCCCCGGCGGAGGTCACCGTCGATATCGACGTCATCCGCGAGCGGGTACTCCCGGTGGAAATTCGGTATTTTGGCGAAATGCCGGAAGGCTTCTGGCGCGGCGAGGTGGCCCTGACGCCGTCCTCCATTTCGCTGATCGGCGCGGCCAGCGAGCTTGGGCAGATCAACAACGCTGTGGTGGAAGTTGATCTGGAAAATACCACAGAGTCCGTCTATGAAACCGCGAACATCATCCTGTACGACAAGGACGGAAACGAGATCGACGCTTCGAAGTTCACTGGTGACCTGCCGTATGCCACCGTGCAGATGGACGTCTTACCGACAAAGACCGTCCCCATCGATGTGATGGGTTCCCTCGTGGGAGTGGACGAGATCCATCCCGGCTACGAGTTGACGGACATCACCGTCAATCCCCATCCGACGGTCACCATCGCAGCGAAGCAAGAGTTCCTGGACACCATCGACAGCATCGGAATTGAGACCGTCAGCCTGACAGGGGCATCCGAATCCAGACTGTTGATGGACGTCAATCTTCAGATTCCCGCAGGCGTTCGGCGGATCTCCACCGAAAGCTATAATGTGTCCATCCACATTGAAGAAAAGTTCGACACCCTGAATTTTTTCGACATTCCCATCGAAATCCGCAACCTCGCGCCCGGGTTCAAAGCCGCACTTTCTATTGATGAAGGAAAGCTGACGATCAACGGCCCGCTGAGCGCGATCAACGGAATCAAAAGGGATCAGGTGGCCCTTTATATCGACGCTTCCGGCCTTGGCGAAGGCACCCATGAAATGACCGTCTATTCCGAGACTGGGAGCGCGTATTCCACCACCACCTCCGTTCCCTGGCCGGGAAGCGTAACTCTTACTTTGACTCCCTCTGGCAACGGCTCCAGGTAGAATTGGTGAAGGCTAATGGCACTGATCATTCGGAACCTGCGCCTTTCTCCCAACGAGGATGAGGCGCTTTTGTATTCAAAAGTCGCAGCAGCAACAGGCGTGCACGAAGGGGACATCAAAGCGCTCAGAATCGTGCGCAGATCCCTGGACGCGAGGAAACGGGCGGATGTCCATTTCCTTTATTCCGTGCGCATCGAAGTGGACGGCGAACATGCCATCCTGCGCAAGGCGAACACGAACATCGAAAAAGAGGGGGTACCCCAAAGTCGGGACATTTGCCGCCGCGGCGAAAAACCGCTTCATGAACGGCCTGTCGTCGTCGGCTCCGGCCCCTGCGGGATGTTCGCCGCCCTGACCTTGGCCCGGGCGGGTTATGCGCCCGTCGTCATCGAGCGCGGCTCGCGGGTAGAGAAGCGGAAAACCGAGGTGGATGCTTTCTTCAAGACCGGCGACCTGGACGAAAACAGCAACATCCTGTTCGGCGAGGGTGGGGCAGGCACTTTTTCGGACGGCAAACTGACCACCAGGATCAAAGACCCTCGCTGCCAGAGCATTTTGGAGGATCTCGTGCGCTTTGGGGCGGACGAATCCGCAGCTTTCGACGCAAAGCCCCACGTCGGAACGGACGTTTTGCGCAAGGTCGTCGCAAAAATCCGCGAAGAGATCATCGCTCTGGGCGGTGAATATCGATTCAACGAAACCGTCACCGGAATCGAAGTGGCAGGCGGCGTCCTTTCCGCAGTGATCACGAATAAGGAAAGGATACCCGCAAACGCATGCATCCTCGCCACCGGCCACAGCGCCCGGGATGTCTATGATTTTCTTTACAAAAAGGGGGTGTCCCTTTGCGGAAAGCCCTTTGCGATGGGGGTCCGCATCGAGCATCCCCGGGAAGTGATCGATACTGCCCAGCTTGGGAAGTTCGCAGGTCACCCGAGGATCGGCGCAGCGGAATACCACCTGACCACAAGGCATGACGGCCGGGGCGTTTACACCTTTTGCATGTGCCCGGGCGGGTATGTTGTCGCTTCCGCTAGCGAAATGGGCGGCGTGGTGACCAACGGAATGAGCTATTCAAATAGAAGCGGCGAAAATTCGAACTCCGCCATCGTGGTTTCCGTTTCGACTGCGGATTTCGGCCCCCACCCCCTGAACGGGGTGGCGTTCCAACGCAGCGTCGAACAGGCTGCCTATGCGTATGGCGGCGGCGGTTTTGTTGCCCCCGCTCAGACTGTGGAGGATTTTTTGGCTGATCGCCCGTCGAAGGGTTTGGGCAGCGTTAAGCCGACCTATCGGCCCGGAGTCGCGCCTGGCAACCTTTCGGATTTCCTGCCTGGTTTCATTTCGGCCGGAATCAAAAATGCCCTGCCCGCCTTCGGGCGAAAGCTGCGGGGTTTCGACATGAAGGACGCTGTTTTGACCGCTGTGGAAAGCAGGACATCCTCCTGCGTGCGGATTCTGCGCGGTGAAAACCTGCAATCGCCGGATGTTTATGGCCTTTTCCCGGCGGGGGAGGGCGCGGGCTATGCCGGTGGAATCGTCAGTGCCGCGGTGGACGGGATGCGCGTTGCGGAGGCACTGATCGCCGAATTTTCCCCCGATTATCAATGAACGAGGTACAGAGCATGCAGCGAATGATTGTGCTGATCGGAAATTACGGCAGCGGAAAGACGGAAATCGCCCTGAACCTTGCCATTGCGGCCGCAAGGAAAGGCAAACAAGTCGCCCTCGTGGACCTGGATATCGTCAATCCATATTTTCGGTCCGCAGAACAGGCGGAGTTCCTTCGAAACAATGGGATCAGGCTGATTGCGCCGCCCTACGCCGCCACCAATGTGGATCTTCCCGTCCTTTCCGCAGAGGTGCAGCGCGTATTCGTCGAACCGCTGGATCAGGTCATCTTTGACGTTGGGGGCGACGCGGTGGGCGCAACCGCCCTTGGCCAATACCACGCAAAATTCGCAAAAATCCGCCATGAAGTCGAGGTGCTTGCCGTCATAAACACCAGAAGGCCCCTTTGCTCCACGCCGGAGGATGTTGCCACGCTGCTTGCCCATATGTCCGCCGGCGCGCGGCTGACCATCGACGGCATCATCAATAACGCGAATCTCGCCAGGGATTCTGAGGCGCAGCTTTTGCTGGAATCGGACGAAATCTTAAAAAGAGTGACGGAGTTGACCAATATTCCCGTCAAATATGTCGGCGGCCTGCCCGGAGTGCTTGAGAAGTATGCAGAGCTTGCCGGTAAATCTTCGCAAAAGCCCGAACAAATACCGATTCACGTCTATACGCGTCCGGAATGGTTGGATCTAACGGTTGAATAATCATGAACGATGAAGTATAATCATTCCATTCATTCGTTCACAAAAGTGCTGAATGCTTTTAACTATTTTTTATGGAGGAGCCATCATGATCAAGCTAACCATTCGCGAGGAGCGTTGCAAGGGCTGCGGCCTTTGCGTGCGCGCGTGTCCGTTGGGCATACTCGCCCTTTCCAGCACAAAGATCAACGCAAAGGGATACCATCCCGCCGAGTTGGTCGAACCGGAAAAATGCATCGCCTGCGCGAGCTGCGCCCGCACATGCCCGGATGTGTGCATCGAGATTGAGAAAACAGAGGCTTAGAGGAGGACGCCATGGCAAAAACCTTGATGAAGGGCAACGAAGCCATCGCCGAAGCGGCGATACTGGCGGGTTGCCGTTGTTACTTCGGCTACCCAATCACGCCCCAGAACCAGATTCCAGAATATATGTCCAAAAGGATGCCCCAGGTTGGCGGCACCTTCCTGCAGGCTGAAAGCGAAATCGCGGCCATCAACATGGTCTATGGCGCTGCGGGCGCGGGTGTGCGGGTGATGACCTCCTCGTCCAGCCCCGGAATCAGCCTGAAGATGGAGGGTATCTCCTACCTTGCCGGCGCGGAGCTTCCCGCTGTGATCGTCAATATGGTGCGCGGAGGGCCAGGCCTCGGCTCCATTCAGGCGGCCCAGACCGACTATTTCCAGGCCACCAAGGGCGGTGGCCACGGCGATTACCGCATGCCCACCTTGGCGCCCGCCTCCATTCAGGAAGCCTGTGACCTCGTCCAGCTCGCCTTCGACCTTGCAGACGAATACAGGACTCCCGTCATGCTGATCGGCGATGGCATGATCGGCCAGATGATGGAGCCCGTCGAGCTCATCAAGCGCGATCCCCGCGTGCAGCAGAACAAGGACTGGGCCACCACCGGCTGGACGGATAAGTCCAGAAAGCGGGCCGTCGTCAACTCCCTTTACATCGAGTCGGAAGCACTGGAGGAGCTGAACGTCAGGCTTCAGCGGAGATATGCGCAAATCAAAAAGAAGGAGACGATGTTCGAAGCATATAACACCGAAAACGCCGAGATCATCGTTTATGCCTACGGCACCGTCGCCCGGATCGTCAAGTCCGCCATCAAGAAGTGCGCGGAGGCAGGCGTCAAGGTCGGCCTCGCCCGCCCGATCACCCTTTGGCCCTTCCCGGACAAAGCTGTTCACGAAGCGGCGGCACAAAAGAGCGTCGTTGGCCTTCTGACTGTCGAGATGTCCGCCGGACAGATGGTGGAGGATGTGCGTCTGGCCGTCAACGGAATCAAACCCGTCGATTTTATGGGCAAGCTCGGCGCATCCCTGCCCACCACGGAGGAGATCGTCGACAAAATCCTTCAGGTCAGAAAGGAGCGTGGCTGATATGGCAGTGGTCTTCAAAAAAACCGGGATGCTGACGGATGCACCCATGCACTATTGCCCCGGTTGCACCCACGGGATCGTCCACCGCTTGGTGGCGGAGAGCATCGAAGAACTGGGCATGGCGGACAAGAGCGTCGGCGTTGCCCCCGTCGGATGTGCGGTTTTTGCATACAATTATT
This sequence comes from Christensenellales bacterium, assembly GCA_050945915.1. Classification (GTDB taxonomy): domain Bacteria; phylum Bacillota; class Clostridia; order Christensenellales; family CALWSW01; genus CALNBC01. The sequence continues at coordinate 24,656 of JBMNTV010000005.1, read as the reverse complement.
TTAACTGCGATATGCAGGAAGCCGCCCATGGCCGCGCCCCCGCAGTCGCAACGGGCATCAAGCGCGCCCTTGGTGATGATCGTTTGGTGTTCACCTATCAGGGGGACGGCGATTTGGCCAGCATCGGCCTGGCAGAGATCAACCACGCCTGCGCCCGGGCGGAAAAATTTACGACGATCTTCATCAACAACGCGATTTACGGCATGACCGGCGGCCAGATGGCGCCCACCACCCTGGTGGGGCAAAAGACCACTACTTCGCCGGACGGCCGCGACCCTGCGCACTGCGGTTTCCCCATCCGTGTTTCGGAAATGCTTGCCACCCACGAGGGTGCGTATTTCATCGCCCGGGTCTCGGTTCATAACAACAAGAACATTATCAACGCCAAGAAGGCGATCAAGAAGGCCTTAGAGTACCAGCTTGCCGGCAAGGGCTTCACGTTGGTGGAGGTTCTTTCCACTTGCCCCACGAACTGGGGCATGGATCCCGTGGAAGCGCTGGACTGGCTGACGGACAACATGATTCCCCAGTATCCGCTGGGCACTTTTAAGGACAAGGGGGCGAACTAAATGCTTGAGCAGATCATCGTTGCCGGATTTGGCGGCCAGGGTGTGCTTTCCTTGGGCAAAATACTGGCAGAAGCGGGGATGGAAGAGGGCAAAAACGTGACTTGGCTGCCCAGCTACGGCCCGGAAATGCGGGGGGGCACTTCAAACTGCAATGTGATCATCTCGGACGAGTGGATCGGCGCGCCGAACATCACCCAGGCCGACGCAGTGATCGCGATGAACCTGCCTTCGCTGGACAAGTTCGAGTCCTATGTCGCTCCGGGTGCACACCTTTTTGTCAACAGCTCGATCATCGAACGGAAGGCAAACAGGGAAGATATCCACGTGCATTACGTTCCCGCGAACGACATTGCCGAAAACCTTGGAACGGTCAAGGCGGCAAACATGGTGATGCTGGGCGCTTATCTTGCAGTTCGCTCCGTCGTGGATGTGGAAACCGTGATCGAGAAGCTCAAGCTGGCGTTCGGCGAAAACAAGGCGCACCTGGTCCCGTTGAACCGGAAAGCCATCGAGGCAGGCGCGCAAGCCGTCAAATAATTCGGCGTGTCATAAGCCATCCCCTTCATCGCTGGGGGGATGGCTTTTTTCTTGGATCGCCAATCCCAATAAAAGCGGCAAGCACCAGAGCCCGGTAAACGTAATACCAGAGCGCCACATAAAAAAGCAGGGAAGACGGCGCGAAAACAGCGGCATAAATGGCGACCACAAAGCCGTAAGCCGCCCGGAAGTGATGGGGTTTGAAGGTTTTTAAGAAGGGGACGTAATATTTGGGCTTTGAGGCATGCTCGATCGTACGCGGGAGAACAAAGGGCAAAAAAAGCGCAAGACAGGCTTCGCCCAGCATGCCCGGCACAAACAGTGCGGGCAGGGCCAAATATTTCCCAAGACACAGCAGAAAATAGGTCAAAATGTTCCAGTTGCAGCGGATCGTGTTATGCAAGGCAAAGGCCACGCCGATGAAGGCCAATGCCGCCACAAAGTGCTGCGACCTGAGATAGAACAGGGAAAGGACGACGATGGTCATCCGTATTGCGACCATCTGAATCAGATGTTTTTCGATCCGCTTTCGCTGGTGTTCCGGTAGCCTGTGAGTCGGTTTTCGCTCTTTTTTGACGGTACAATAATCGTTAAACAGATACCCGATTTCGTACAAAGAGTATTCTGCGATGACCCCGACGACAAATCGCAAAGAAAGGGGCATCCCGCAGACGAACCAGACGGGGATGATCCAAATGATGAAAAAGGATAGTCGGTCCAGAGCCGTTTGCGCCCGGGTCGCCCAACCATAGGAAAAAGGGATCAGGTAAACGGTCATTTTTCGAACACCTCGTCTTTCGGAAATCGTGCAATCCACCAGCTTTTATGTTTGCCGCAGTAGATGCGCCGGTAATCCGCGGCGCGCAACAAGGGCAGGTCCGACCTGTTGTCCGTCACGCAAAAAAGCAGATCCCAGGGCGCAAACTCCCGGATTGCCGCCAGTTTGTTCCCCGTCAGATCATGGGTCAATACGCCGTTTTGATACGTCGAAGCCCGCCATTCGGAAAACCCATAAAGCCGGGAAACCTCCCGCACCAAAAAATCCGGCGCAGCAGAGACGAGCACGGTCATCCACCCCTTTTCCTGAAGGGAAACCAGAAGGCTGAAGGCACTCTGGCGCGCATACTTCGGCAGAACATCCCTACAGAAGATGACGGACAGGTAAGCAAGCTCCTTATCGTCGAACCTGCGGATCGAGGAGAGAAACAGCCTTCTTCGAAATCGCAGCCTAGGCAAGAACATATCCACGATTTTCGCCACCGCGGAATCCGCAAACCAGCAGCGAAGGCTGCGCCTGCACGCCCAACGGGCAAAGGCAAAGAGCGTGTTGCAGCGAAAAAGCGTGCCGCAAAGATCAAAAATCGCCAGCATCATCCCGTATGAATCGCCTCCTTTGCCATTTTTGCTCCGCGCAAAGGCGCAGCAAAGGAGGAAAAGGGATCACCCCCATCAAGAACCGCCCTGGCAAATCGCAAAAAGGGTTCTGCAAAAACCGTTCTATTGTAAATTTTGTGAAATTCCTGTATGGTAAAATACCGATGCGCGTAAAGCAGCCTGCTTCGCGCTGAATGCATGGCGCAAAACGGGGAAACGCCCGCAGCGCCACCGCAAAGGTGCACCGCCTGTGCCTCTGCACAGTAAAGGCAGCGCCAGGAAGCCTTCCGAAGGCGCATCGCTAGATCGACCTCTTCATAATAGAGGAAAAAGAGCTCGTCAAAACCGCCCACGGACTCGAAGGCAGCCCTTCTTGCAAGGAGGAACGCCCCCAGCACCCAGTCCGCTTCCCCGGATACGGACTGAACGCAATTAGCATATCCCCGCTTAGTGCTCACCGCCCTCGCAGAAAGGTCATCCGCTGTGGGAAATGCCATTTTTGAAGCCTGGACGCGGCCATCCTCGTACGTCAAGCAAACTCCCAAAATCCCTGCATCCGGCCTGGAATCGATGAACTCCAGGGCCTTTTTCAGGGTGTCTCGTCGCATCATCACATCCGGATTGAGGAAGAGCATATAGGGCGCGCTTCCCAGTTTGGCACATTCGTTGCACGCAGCGCCGTAGCCGACGTTCTTCCCGTCAATCACGCGGACGTCAAAGGGGGGCGCGTAAGGTTCGCGGGAGTTGCGAACCGTGGTGGAGGAGATCAACTTATTGGATTCTTCGGAAGCGAAAATGCTTTTCAGGCAATTATCCACCATGGCATCCTGGCCGTGGTTCACGATGGCAATATCCACCAAAGCGTTCACCCCCCATCGCACTTATGATGCGCAAAACTCTGGGACTCGGCATGGACCGGTCCTTGTGATATAATGGAAAAAACGACGAAAGGAACACTTGATTGCCAATTATCAACGGAAACACCTCGGGCATCCGGCAAACGATTCTGGACAGAATGTCCGGCTTATACGACATCATTACCGAGCCTACGCAGTTTGCATCCACAGAGCTGATTTATCAGCTGGCGGAATTCACCCAACTCACCGGGCGGGAAATTTCCATCTATATCGGACGGGACGGGCGGGTCAAGGACATCAGCGTCGGCGATTCGGCGAACGTTTCCATGCCCGCCATGCGGCTGACCAGGAATGCCGACAGGCTTTCGGGAATCCGTTGCCTCCACACCCACCCCAAAGGGAGTTCCCGGCTTTCCGCAGTGGATCTGGGGACGCTGAAAAGCTCCCTTTTGGACGCCATGTGCGCAGTCGGCGTACGGGACGGCCTTCCTTCTTCCGTCACTGCGGCTTTTTTGGGGGAAAGGAACGGCAACGACTTTACCGTTATTGTGGACGGTCCGTACCCGGTTTATCAGCTTCCCCATGAAGAGTGGCTGACCGCCATTGACGAGGCGGATGAACGGCTGTATTCCACGACCTCCGAAGTGCGGGAAGCGAGGCGTGAGCAGGTGGTTCTCGTCGGGGTGGAAACAGGGCAAGAGCGGTACGATACCCTCAGCGAACTGGAAGCCCTGGCTCAAACCTCGGGAGCAGAGGTCATCGGCGTGCATCGTCAAAACCGATCGGCACCGGACAAGGCGTACTACGTTGGCAAAGGAAAGGCAGAGGAGCTTTCCCGGCTGGCGTTTGCCCAGGATGTCGACCTGTTTATTTTTAATGACGAGCTTTCCGCAAACCAGATCAGGAATCTGGAGGAACTGCTGGGCGCAAGGGTGATCGACCGCACAGCGCTGATCCTCGATATTTTTGCCCAAAGGGCGAAGTCCCGGGAGGGCAGGCTCCAGGTGGAGCTCGCCCAGCACAAATATCGCCTGTCCAGGCTGACGGGTAAGGGCGAGTCCCTTTCCCGGCTGGGCGGCGGCATCGGTACCCGGGGCCCCGGTGAAAAAAAGCTGGAATCGGACAGAAGGCGCATTCGGCGTCAAATCTTCCTTTTGGAATCCGAGCTGAAGGAAGTCGCCAAGCAGCGTTCGCTGCGCAGGGCAAGAAGGGAAAAGAACGCGGTCCCTGTCATCGCCATCGTGGGATACACCAACGCCGGCAAGTCCACCCTGTTAAACCAGCTTTCGGGAAGCGACGTGCTGGCCGAGGACAAGCTTTTCGCCACCCTGGACCCCGTGACCCGTTCCGTCAAGCTGCCGGAAGGGGGAGAAGTCCTGTTCACGGATACCGTCGGGTTCATCGAAAAGCTGCCGACGGATCTCGTCGAAGCCTTCAAATCCACGTTGGAAGAGGCGGTCTATGCGGACGTGATTCTTCATGTGGTGGATAGCTCGTCCCCCTATATGCGTGAACAAATGAGCACCGTGGATGAGGTGCTCGATTCCATCGGCGCGGGCGGAAAGCCGACCATCATCGCCTATAACAAAGCGGACAAAGAGGATGCGGCCAACGGCATCCGTAGCGCCAACAGCGTGCGCATCAGCGCCCTTCACGGAACGGGAATCGACGATCTCTTGCTGAAAATCCAGAGCCTGCTCAGCGCGAACGACAAAAAAGTCACGCTGACCATTCCCTATTCCCGGGGAGATGTCGTTTCCCAGATCCGCCAGAGGGGAAAAGTGCTTTCCGAGGAGTATTCCGAAAATGGTACGGTGATCACCGCCATGCTGGATCACCCCTCCTTCGGGTTGATCACAAAGCTTCTGGAAAAAGCGGAGCTTTAACGCCGGCCCATCATCGCCATCAGCATTTCCGGCGAAAGACCGCCGCTGCTTGCGTTTTTTAGCATGGAGACAACCGCCGGGTTGATCCCCGCCATAGCGGCCAAAGCCTGCATTCTGCCCGCTTCCCCGGAGCGCATGAGTTCAACGGTTTTTTTGAGTTGCTCGCTTCGCGCAAGGGCGCGCTCCACGCTGCCCAGGTCCTGTTTTGTGTAGCGGGAAACAACCTTCAGGCTGGAAAAACCGCCCCCGCAGCGTTTCAATTCGCTTCCGAACTTCAGCGCCAGACGGAGCTTTTCGCCGCCCGGAACATGGGGGGCCAAGCTGTTGATCACTTCCGATTTGTCATCCATCCTGCTGAGCAGCAGCGCAAGCAGCAAAAGGGAGCCTTCGCCGCCGGTTTCTTCGCTTGTCAGAGTTTCCTCCTCCTGGGGTCTCGAATCCCGCGGAAGGTCGGATAAGCTTTTCATCGTCTATCACCTCAATAATCCATATTTGGCTTGGAGCGTAAACATGTGGGCTTCCTCTGAATACCATGTCAGAGAAAGGGGTGGAAACGATGAAACGCAACCTGCGGGATATGATTCGAAAAACAAACGGAAACATGGAGCCTTCCCAGGAACAGGTGGAAGGATTGATGAATCAGGCTAAAAAATACGAGGGCAAGAGCGAAGCCGAGTTGTTAGGCGAGCTCGTGTCAAAATATAAACAAGGAGCGCTGAGAGACGAAGATCTGGATCGGTTTGTCAATCAGTCGGGTCCGATGCTCAGCCCGGATCAAAGGCAAAAACTGCAAAGCATCATTCAGCGCATCCGCAGTTAAGACATTCGCACAGGAGATACAATGAGAGAAGGAAAGGCACAAAAGAAGGCGCGGCAGGCAGAGATCCTGCGCCGCCTGGAGGAATGCTATCCCGACGCCAAACCCGCCCTTGAGTATTCGACGCCCTTTGAACTGCTCGTAGCGGTGATTCTATCCGCCCAGTGCACCGATGTGCGCGTCAACATGGTGACGGAGGAGCTTTTCAAACGCTACAATACGCCGGAGCAGTTCGCGGCAATGGAGCAGGAAGAGCTGCTCCAGATGATCAAGAGTTGCGGCCTTGGTCCGTTAAAATCCAAGAACATCATCGCCACCGCCAAAATTCTGGCGGAAGAATATGGCGGCGAGGTTCCTTCGGATATCGAAAAATTGCAAACGCTGCCGGGCGTGGGAAGGAAGACGGCAAACGTCGTCGCTTCTGTGGCATTTGGGATTCCCGCCATCGCGGTGGATACCCATGTTTTTCGCGTTTCGAACAGGACTGGCCTCGCTTCAGCGAAGGACGTGACGAACACCGAAAAACAGCTGATGCAGGTCATCCCTAAGGAAAAATGGGTCCTTGCCCACCACTGGCTGATCTGGCATGGCAGGCGGGTATGCACCGCAAGGAATCCTTCCTGCGCATCCTGCGCCCTTGCTGACGTTTGTACTTATGTGATAAAAATGGAAAAGGAAAAACCAAAGAATCTTGTGCCCGAATCACATTACTGATATAATGGCACGACATTAAAAACAAAGGAAAAATCAGATGTTTGTCGATACTGCGAAAATCTATGTCAAAGCGGGGGATGGCGGCTCTGGAGCCGTCTCTTTCCGCAGGGAAAAATACGTTTCCCGAGGCGGCCCGGACGGCGGGGACGGCGGCCGCGGAGGAAGCATCTATTTCAGGGTGGACAAGGGCAAAAACACCCTGATCGACTTTAAATACAACCGCCACTTCCGTGCAAAAAACGGAGAACCCGGTCAGGGTAACCGCAAGACCGGCAAATCCGGCGCAGACCTTTACATCTCTGTTCCCCAGGGTACCGTGATCAAGGATGCGGCAACCGGCCGTGTTTTGCTGGATATGTATGAGGACGAGGGGGACCGGCTGCTCTTCAGGGGCGGCGCCGGTGGGAAGGGAAACGCCTGTTTTGCAACCCCCACCCGGCAGGCTCCGCGTTTCGCGACCCCGGGGGTCAAGTGCCAGGAAGTCGAACTGCTGCTGGAACTGAAGACCATCGCGGACGTTGGCCTTGTGGGTATGCCGAACGTGGGAAAATCCACGTTGCTTTCCGTTTTGACAGCGGCGCGACCCAAAATCGCCAATTATCACTTTACCACCCTTGCGCCCAACCTCGGCGTTGCCCGGGTGGACGATACGGACTTCGTCCTGGCGGATATTCCCGGTCTGATCGAGGGTGCAGCTTCCGGGGCGGGGCTGGGGCACGACTTTTTGCGCCATATCGAGCGCACCCGGATGATTGTCCACGTGTTGGATATTTCCGGCTGCGAGGGCAGGGATCCCATTGAGGATTACCGGGCCATCAACCGCGAGCTTTCGGAATACAGCGAAACGCTGGCCAACCTTCCCCAGATCATCGCGGCGAACAAGATGGATCTTTCCGAATCTGAAGAAAACTTGAACAGGTTGAAACAAGCCCTGAGCGACCAAGGAATCGAGATTTATCCGATATCCGCCGCCACCGCCCAGGGCCTTGACCCGCTCCTTCGCGGCATTGTGCGTAAACTGGCCACCCTTCCGTCGGTGCAGCGCTTCAAGGAAGAGGAGCTTCCCCAGGAAGAAGCGGAAAAGTTCGCTGTGGAGAAGATCGAAGAGGTCTTCGTGGTTTCTGGCCCGCTGATCGACCAGCTGCTTGACCGCACCTATGCGGACGATCCCGAATCCATGCGCTATTTCCAGCAGTTTCTCATCAAAACCGGCGTAATCGACGCCCTGCGCGAAGCGGGGGCAACGGAGGGAGACACCGTGGTGATGGGAGATTGGGAGTTTGATTTTATTGAATAATGAGGTAGCAAACATGCTGACAAGCAAACAGCGCGCTGCTCTTCGCGCGATGGCAAACGATCTGACACCCATCTTCCAGATCGGCAAGGGCGGGTTGAACGAGAATCTGATCAAGAGCGTCGACGAAGCCCTGGAAGCGCGGGAACTCATCAAGATCAGCATTTTGGAAACTGCGGACATTACCGCAAAAGAAGCGCTCGACTATATCGCCGAGCGCACCGGTGCGGAACAGGTCCAGTATATCGGAAGAAAATTCGTGCTTTACAGGCGCTCCAAGGACAAGCCCAGGATCATGGTTTGAGCGCAGGCGGGATTTTGCTCATCTGATGTCTGCGCTGGGTTTTTCCCTTGATTTCGCCCTGCCGTTTTGCCAGCTGATCGCCGCAAAGGTCAGGCAAAGCCCCGCCATCAGGGTATAATAAATCCTGTATCCTGTGATGAGGGAGGCCGCCATAATCCCCGCAGCGCAGAGGATGTACCTCTGGGTTGCGGCGGGCAGGAAGGCGTTCTTTCGCAATCGTTCCCGGGCGCGCTGCTTTTCCCGGATGCGCTCATCCACCGCGCTTTCGACGGCGTGTTCGTCGGGGAGCAATTCCAGCCGATCCGCCAGGGCGATCAACTCCTCGGGGCTGCTCAGCTTGGCGTTGATTTCGTTGTTTTTTGCCACAGCTTTAGCTTCTGCGGAGTATTCTGCGGTGCTGTAAATCCAAAGCTCCAGGCAGCATTCCGCATTTGCCCTTCGGTGCAGTTCCAGAATTTCGCTGGCGGATACCTTTTCGGAAGGGTATTTCTGGAGCAGGGCGCACATGCGCTTCCTGTTATTCGGCAACCGGGCAACGAAGCCATTCTCGCAAACCGCAACACCGTGGATGCCGGAAAGGGACGGGTCCGCGGAAAGCAGGATGTCCATCACGCCGTTTGGCGGCAGGACCATCAGGTGTTCCAGGAGCGCCTGCTTTTTCAGGGCATCGGTATGCTGTTTGACGAACCGGTCAAACCGGATGCTGCGAAACAGCGCCGCAGCCGTTACCCCCGTCAGCGCGCTGGCGCTGGCCAGAATTGCCGCAGCAAGGGTGTTTGAAAGCTGGGTCAAGAACCAGCCGTAACATACGACCCAGGCAAGAATGGTGAAGAAAATCCTGTCTGCCCATCTTGCCGCTGCCGTCCGCTTGGTGAACTCCCTGCGGAAGTACGCTTTTTTCTTCTTGTCCATATCCGCCTCCTGTTGTTTGAGGCTGTTATACCCATTTTGAAAGATTTCATACGTATTGGAGCGAATCATGCAGGATCAGGCATTGGATGCTGTCCGGTCGGCAAGGCGGCTGGGTTTGATGGGAGGAACCTTCGACCCGATTCACAACGAACATATCTCCCTTGCCCGGACCGCTTTGGAACAGTTTTCTCTTGACGCAGTGCTGTTTTTGGTAGCCGGCGACCCGCCCCACAAGCGCATCTCGGCAAATGAACAGCACCGCTTTGAAATGGCAAAGCTGGCCCTTGCGGGCGAAGACCGTATGTTTGCCAGCTCCATCGAGCTGAACAGGAGTCGCACCACCTATACGGTGGATACGCTGAAGCTGCTGAAAAAAGAGCTTCCCCAAGCGGAGCTTTACTATATCGTCGGTGAGGACACGCTTATCGCCCTGCAAAAAGGCTGGAAAAACGTTCAGGAAGTCTATGGACTGACAAGGTTCATCTGCTTTGGACGACTGGGATACGATTCCAAAGAAATCGACCCCAGAATGCGTGTGGAGTTTGCCAAAAAACAGCCCACTGCGGTTTCTTCCACATCCATCCGAAACAGGATCAGCCAAGAACTTCCGGTCGAGGGGGAACTGCCAAAAGCGGTATTCGATTACATCCGGCGCCACGGGCTTTATGCACGGGAATGCATGACCTTTGACGAAGCAAAGGACATGCTCCACGGCATAATCAGCGAACAGCGCTATGTGCATACCATGCTGGTGGTGCAAACGGCAGAGCTTCTGGCAAGGCAATACGGCGAAAATACCGCCAGGGCGCGCTGGGCAGCGTTGCTGCACGATTGCGCGAAGGGGCTTTCTTATGAGGAATCCCTGACCATGGCCGCCAACTTCCATGTTGCGCTGGACGAAGTGACCCGAAACGAACCCGATCTGCTGCACGCGCCCCTCGGGGCGGTTCTGGCAAAAGAGGTTTTTTCGATCGACGACGAGCAGGTGCTTTCCGCCATTCGCTGTCATACCACAGGAAGGGCAAACATGACGCTCTTGGATAAAATCCTCTATATATCCGATGCCATCGAGCCGAATCGGGATTACGAAGGTGTCCTTGAATTGCGCCGCCTTGTTTTTGAAGATCTGGACAAAGCGGTGCTCGAATACACCAACAACTCCATCGCCTACATCGTTAAAACCGGCAGGTTGCTTCACAGAAATACAGTTGACGCCAGGAACGATATGGTACTACAATTGTATAAGAACCAAAATAAACGGAGGATTGAATATGACGGATGAAATCGCCCGCAAGGCGGACCGTATCTGTGATGTGCTTTATAATAAGAAGGCCGAGGATATTCTGAAAATCTTTATCGGCGACAAGAGCATTCTCGCGGATTATTTCGTGGTCTGCAGCGGCCGCAATTCCCAGCAGGTCAAAGCCCTTTGCGACGATCTGGAAGAAAAGCTGATCCCCGAAGGCCTTGTGCCAAAGCGCAAGGAAGGCTACCAGGAATGCCGGTGGATCGTGGTGGATTATGGCGATATTCTGGTGCATATTTTCCACCCGGAAGAGCGCGTGTACTACAACCTCGAGCGTCTTTGGATGGACGGCGCCAACACCGTGGATTATAGTGCCCTTCGCGACGGCGAAGCGGAGGAGGCTGCGGCGCAGCGGGCTTCCCAGAACTTGCAGTAAACGCTGAACTCAGGCGGCAACCGCTTTTGATCAATCCCCGGGCAAAACGCCCGGGGATTTGGTTTTTTGGAATCCTTTGGGCATAATAGCACCATGTGGGCATTCTTCATCGCTTTGGTGCTGTTCCTATTTGCTTTTTCTCGCGTCAGGATTGTTTTTTTCGCCGAGTATGTGGACGGAAAGCTCATCTTGAAGCTGTCCTTGGGATTGGCATTTGGACTGATACCCCTTCACGCCCAAGTCGAGTATGCCCGCGGCAGAGTCCATTACTCCCTTCCCTGGATCGAGGTGGAGGAATCCTTCGAGCGCTTTGTGGAAGACATTTCCAAAGCCAAAAAAACCATCGAAAGCGGCAAGATACGCTTCCCCATCAGGCGCGTCCTTTCTCGCTCCCATCTCGCAAAGTTCAGGTTGAAAAGCACCATTGGCGTTCACAATGCTGCAACCTGCGCGCTGCTTTGCGGGCTTTTTCAGGGTGCGCTTTATGCGCTACTCGCACCTTTTGACTGGAAAGCCGGCGCTTATCCCGTCATTGAGGTTGTTCCGGCTTTTAATAGAAGGGAGTTTTCCCTCAAACTGGAAGGTATCGCCTGGTTCCTGCCGGCACAAATTATCTTTGAAGGAAATCACAACACTTCCTTTAATGCATCGGCAGGAGGATGATTACAATGGCGTGTCCGCATCCGATAGAAAATATAATGCGAACAACGATGGAACAACTGAAGGAAATGGTGGACATCAACACCATTGTAGGGGATCCGGTGATGGCGACGGACGGAACGATGATCATTCCGATTTCCACCGTCGCGACCGGGTTTGTTTCCGGTGGTGGCGAGTACTGTGTCGCGAGTCATGGCAAAAAGCAGAGGGACGATGCATCGGGGTCGGAAGACAGCCGGTTTCCCTTTGCGGGCGCTTCTGCCGCAGGAATTTCGCTGACGCCCATGTCCTTTGTGGTGATCGGGAACGGGGCCGTCAAGGTTGTGCCCGCCCAGTACAACTGCACGGTGGACAGGATCATCGAAATGCTGCCCCGGGCAATGGAGGAGATTCAAAAGCTGGCCGAAAAACTTACCGGCTGCAAAAAGAAGCACATAGCGGATCAACCAATCTTCGACGATTAGTACAGCTTGAAAATGCGGCCGCATAGAATTATGCGACCGCTGTTTTATTTTGGGAGGAAAAACATGAAAAAACTCAGGGCCTTTGGGACGGTTCTTTTGGCTGTTTTGATGTTTTCGTCCGTTTCCACAAAGGCGGAAATCGCGGGGGTGAGAACTTCCGCCTGTTCGCTGATGGAGGTCGAATCCCAAAGGGTTCTTTACAGCGAAAACGGGGATAAACAGCTCCCCATGGCGAGTACGACAAAGATTATGACCGCCCTGGTCGCCATCGAAAAGGGCAATCTTTCGGATATCGTCACCATCACGGCTGAGTCCTCCGGGGTCGAGGGCTCCTCCATCTACCTTGAAGTCGGGGAAACCCTGACCCTTGAGGAACTGCTTTACGGGCTGATGCTCCATTCGGGGAACGACGCTGCGGTGGCTATCGCCATACATGTGGGAGGAAGTGTTGCGGGCTTTTGCGAGATGATGAACCAAAAAGCGAGGGAACTGGGGGCAAACAACACCAATTTCGTCAATCCCAACGGCCTTCCCGCCAACGGGCACTACACAACCGCCAACGACCTCGCCAAAATCGCCTCGGCGGCGATGAAAAACGAGCAGTTCAGAAAGATCGTGGGAACGACTGCCATCACCATCCCCCACGACGGAAGATCCTGGGACAGGGCGCTGCGCAACAAGAATAAGCTCCTATACTCTTACGAAGGGGCAAACGGCATCAAAACCGGCTACACAAAAGCCTCGGGAAGGTGTCTTGTGGGCGGCGCGGAGCGGAACGGGATGCAGCTGGTTTCCGTGGTGCTGAACTGTTCGGACATGTATAACGATACGATTGCCATCCTGGATTATGGATTCGCGAACTTTTCGCGCCACATCGTCGTCGCAAAAAACGCGGTTCTGGGCGAAGTAAATGTGAAAAACGGCATCGAAGAGGCATTGGAAGCCCGGGCCAAAGGTGATATAGTATTAACGTTGACAGAGGAGGAGGTCCAGCGGGCAGAAGTGGTCACCCAGATGCTTGCAGTAGTCGAGGCGCCGGTGGAAGTGGGGGACTACCTCGGAACTGCAGAAGTTTGGCTGGACGGCGCGATGATCGCCTCCGTAGACCTGGTGGCGACCGTATCGGTTCAGGAAAAGACCTTCCTTCACTATCTGAATATCGTCTTTGGCAATTGGCTGCAAAAAGCAGCCTGAAAGGCTGTTTGATGAGACTGCAAAAGTATCTTGCGGAGGCGGGTGTCGCCTCCCGAAGGAAGTGCGAGGAATACATTCAAGCGGGCAGGGTGTCCGTCAACGGCAGTATTGTCACCGAACTCGGAACCAAGGTGCAGGAAGGTGATACGGTCTGTTTTGACGGGAAGCCGCTGAAGCTGGAAAAGAAGGTCTGCATCCTGTTTTACAAGCCATCCCAGGTGATGTGCACGAACAGCGACCCCCAGGGAAGGCCAACGGTGCTGGATTACTTTAAGCACCTGGGGCTAAGGCTGTTTACGGTGGGCAGGCTGGACTATGACACCGAAGGTCTGATCCTCGTCACCAATGATGGCGAACTGGCCAACCAGCTGGCTCACCCCCGTCACGAAGTGAAAAAAACCTATTACGTCGTCTGCCGGGGAAAACTCAGCCGGGAAGCACTTCAACGGCTTCGGGAAGGGGTGGAGATCGACGGTAAGCGCACCGCCCCGGCAAAGGTCAAGGTCATTTCCTCCAACGAGAAAAACACCCGCTTGCATATCACCCTTCACGAGGGCAGAAACAGGCAGGTACGGAAGATGTGCTACGCGGTGGGGCATGACGTCTCCTTTTTGCGCAGGGAGAGCGTGGGCGGGCTGGATCTTTCTGGTTTGCGTCCCGGAGAATGGCGATACCTGACTCCCGGGGAAATCCAAGCCCTGGTTGCGTCATCCCGGCCGGAAAAACGGATCAGTTGAGGTTTGAAGGATGCTGTCCGAACGGCTGCTGAAGGCATTGATGATTGCCGGATCCATTGTGATCGCGGTTTGCTTTGTATGCATTCTTCTGTTATCCCGCGCTCTTTCGATGGAAAAGGACAAGCAGTCAGCCGGGATGGTTCAGGATCAGACGACCCCCGTTGCATTGCCGTCGGCGACGCTCAACCTGCTTCCGAAATCCGGAGAAACCAGCAGCGAGCCTGTGCTCACCTTTGCGGTTTTTGGCGGTTCCGCCGATAAAAGCGGAAACGGCAAAAGGTTGCACGAGCCTGCCCTTCGCAACGCGCTGTCCAGCATCAAAGAAGGGGAGGGGGCGCAGTTCGCGGTGGTGCTGGGGGATTTGGCCTCCGGTTCGGTCTCTGCCGAACATGCCGCAGCGAACCTGAACGCGTGGCTGGATGTGGCGACGGACTATTTCCCGGAGGGCTTTTTTTATCCCTGTTTCGGACTTCAGGAAAGCGCCCACAAGGGCAGAAGCAAAATCTTTGCCGAACATGACGACCGGACACATCCGGACAATGCCGATAAGGTCGAACAGAACTACAAGATTGCGGTGTTTTCCGAAGTGTTTGACGAATTCGAGGTCACCGGATTCTGTCACAGCGTCTATGGACGCACTGCATATTATTTCCGACGCGAAAACTGCAACTTCATCGTCCTGAACACCAAATGGTATGAGCAGATGGACAGGGTTTCTAAAACCGTGCGCGACTGGATTGCGGGGATTGCCAAAAACGGGGCGGATTTCAACCTGATCTTTCTATACGGCACCCCGTTCCCCACATTTTCCGTCGGAATGGAGATGGACGCCCCTTATTCGACGACGACGGACGATTTCGCAGGCAAATCAAACAAGGAATTCCGGGACGAGTTCTGGTCCCTGGTGGAAGGGCTTCCCGGCGCCATCGTCTTTTGCGGTTCCGAGCAGCTTTACGCAAGGAAGACCATCGATGCCCGATACGGCAATTTTCAAAAATATGTCTTTCAGATCAGTTCTGCGGGGCTGCAAGGAGCCTTTGATACCGGCATCAACGATCCCAACTCGCTGGACGCCGGCCCCTATTATAGGGAGCATTATATCATCGGGAAGATCCATGCAGACCGTATGGTCTTCGAGGTCAAGACCGTCGAGGATTCCGCCATGCTGGATTCGTTTGTCATGGTTGCGCAAAGGGAGGATGCCGGATAAAGCGACCCGAACACGTTTATCGAAAGAATGACTGTATTCAGATTCCAGACAGTTTGACAACGATTGTTTCCAGAACAGGAACAGGAGAAGGAGCTTTAATAAACTGCTCTGCCCCTCCCGGAATCGCCTCCGGCTCCAATCCAAAAAGCAGGAAGATGCGGACACATCCTCCTGCTGCTTTTTTCGCGTCTTCACCTGTCTAATTCCAGTTTCCCTCCCTGGCAATGAGATACCGGTCCTCGGCAACCCTCCAGTTCACAACGTGGAACCAGTCGTCCACATACTTTCCGCGCTCGTTGTAATGCTTCAGGTAATAGGCGTGCTCCCAAACATCGATGTTCAAAATGGGATGAAGGCGGCAGGTCAGCGTGGTTTCCTGATTCGGCGTAGTGACGATGCAAAGATTGCACCTTTTATCGCACACCAGCCAGGCATAACCGGACCCGAAAACCGAGAGGGCCGCCGCCTTGAATCGATTCGCAAAGGAACTCAGGCTGCGAAAAGTCCTTTCGATTGCCGCGGCAAGTGCGCCCTGGGGCTGCTGGCCGGTGGCCGGAGCCATGCCTTCAAAGTAAAACCGATGGTTAAAGACGCCCCCTGCGTTGTTGGAAACCGGCGTGCACAAGGCCTCCGGCAGGCGATAGGCGGTCTTGATCAGTTGCTCGATGGTCATCCCCTGCAGGCTTGGGCAGTTCTTCAGCGTCGTGTTCAGGTTGTTGATATATGTTTGAAGATGTCTGTCGTGATGAAGATGCATGGTCTTCGTGTCAATATATGGCTCCAACGCGTCGTATCCGTATGGAAGCGGCGTGTTCTTAAATGGATAATGCTCCGCCAATACGATCACCCCCAAATAAAAATATGCTTTCACATGTCAATTATTATAGAAATGTACGAATTATTGAAAATTTTTGCCCACCAAAAGTAAACCTTATACATTTCTATGTTTCATTTTGATTTTCTATGAATTTTTTCATGTGTATCCAATTTCTGCGCTTTTTTCCGAGATTTTACTATACCTAGTAATATTTACAGATTGAAAACATTAGAGAGGCAGTTACAATGATGTGTGAGGAGGTAATACACAATGAAAAAACTTTCGATTACCTTGGCCATAGCACTTCTTGTTTCAGGTATTTCAACAAGCGCATTGGCCGCACCCGTATCGGGTAGTTCATTTAAGTGCGATGTGATTTCATCGAAATCCAACTGCACGCCTTCTTCGTTCGCTTCCCTGTTCGGATCGGACGTGAACGCGCTCTGCGAGGGCTTGAAGATCTTCGGCTACTCAAACAGCGCGGGAGGAAACAGCAAAAACTGCGGGCGTGAGGATGCGACCAAAGCTCTGCAGGGCTCCAACCTTTCTGAAGAAATCTTGAGATCCTTCGGATTTTGCGATACTGACGCAGCAAACCAAAGCAACTGTGATGCGCCCATCGTAACCCCCGATTCCCAGCCCGCTCAACCGACCGCTGCTCCGGACACCGAGAAACCGGCAGAAACCGACTCTTCCGCGAAAAACGAAGCTGCAACAGCAGAAGCGGCAAAGAAGCAGCCTGCCGAAACTCCAGTCGCCGAGCTCCCGAAAGTAGAAGCCGCGGATTGCAACAGCAAGGGCTGTGAAGCCGACCTTTCCTGCAAAACGAAGGACTGTGACGAAAACGGAACCAACTGCGGCATGGACAACTGCGCATCCGGCAATACTTGCGCAAAGGTTGCTGGAGCGCGTCTGTCCATCCCGTCCGTCAACGATTATGTAAACAGTCTCCTTGAAAAATGCGGCATTCAGAAGAGCCTTTTGAAGCTTTTCCCGAACTGTTTCTGGAAGACTGAACCCACCAACCCGACGCCCACGGCGACGCCCGTTCCCACTGCGAAGCCGACGCCTACGGCGACGCCCGCTCCCACTGCGAAGCCGACGCCTACGGCAACGCCCGCTCCCACTGCGAAGCCGACGCCCACGGCGACACCTGCACCTACAAACAATGCAGACAACCTCGCTTTTGAGAAGCAGGTTGTGGATCTGGTCAACCAGCAGCGCGCGGCATACGGTTTGGCCCCTCTGACGCTGAACAGCGAGCTTTCCAACGTTGCAAGGGCAAAATCCCAGGATATGCACGACAAGCGCTATTTCTCCCACACCAGCCCGACCTACGGCTCTCCCTTTGATATGCTAAAAGCCTTCGGCATCAGCTACAGGACCGCCGGAGAGAACATCGCCCATGGTTATTCCACGCCTGCGGCAGTGGTCGACGCCTGGATGAACTCCCCGGGCCACAGGGCCAACATCCTGAACGGCTCCTACACCAAGATTGGCGTGGGTTACGTCGCAGATGGCCATTACTGGACCCAGCTGTTTATCGGCTAAACTTCCAACCGAACTGAAATGCAAATGCGCCTCCATAGCGAGGCGCATTTGTCTTCTTCCTTACCAGCACCTACACACCTTTGTCATTATAGCAGGCAAACGACCCATCCCATCGGATAATTTTGATCGTCGCACTTCAGTAATGCTTCAGTGAGATGACGGGCGCGCAAGCCAATCATGACGGGAACAAGGGGGAAGGGTAGGTTACGGGATAAAACAGGGAAACATAGACAAATACACCAAACTTCGCGAAAACGCGGATTGATTGTGACGATAGGGAAGGAGGATCTGTGCTGCTGCTGTTTTGCGTCGCTTGGGGACCCAGCAATTGAGATTGAGCAAACCAGGCCGATTCCCCGCAATCTGCAGCCGGTGTATCTGGATAACTGCTAAGTTGCGCCGCTGTTGTGCTTTGTCGTTTGGACTAGAATGAAATTACCTACGAGGGCGATGCGGTTCTGTCTGGCTTTGCCGGCAGGTGCGACAAGATGATGGCTGCGTCCGAAGCGAGGAGGAGGGGTGTGCGGATGGAGATTGATTGTTGCAGGGAACGGAGGATGCCGGTTGATCATTTGCCGCCCCAGCTTGAATTTGATATAATAATATTATAATGCCACCCGCGCCTCTACAGCTCACAGGCTGCACGCTAAAATTGGGGGCGACGGTCATTTTGCTGGCACCGGTGAAATGGCGCTGCCGCGGGGTGGAGATTCCGTCCCGACCACGCACCCGCAAGGGTTATAAGAGATGCAGGAGACCGGAACGCCCGCCGCGGTCTTTCTATATGATTAAACCCGTCAGCTTAGGCTGGCGGGTGGTTTTTTCGTCGTTCGTTTGGTAATCTGGTCGAGAAGAAAGACTGGAGTCCAAAGTTGCCGCTTTCGATTTCGTGGCGCATTTCGTGTCAACTAGCCCCATAAAAAACCCCTAAAAGCAGTAAATACATTATAACATACCACAAAAACAAAAAGAACAAAAAGCGGGAAATGCCCTAAATATCTAGGGAAATGAAAAAAGGTCCGATTTCTCGGACCTCTTGGTTTGGTGCGGGAAACAGGACTTGAACCTGCATGAAGGAACCTTCATACGGACCTGAACCGTACGCGTCTGCCAATTCCGCCATTCCCGCATTTGGTGGATGGGGGTGGATTCGAACCACCGAAGTCACTGACGGCAGATTTACAGTCTGCTCCCTTTGGCCACTCGGGAACCCATCCATATACATTCAATTTTGAAGGTGGAGCTGGTGATGGGACTCGAACCCGCAACCTGCTGATTACAAATCAGCTGCTCTGCCAATTGAGCTACACCAGCGAATGGTGCCTCAGAGTGGAGTCGAACCACCGACACAGGGATTTTCAGTCCCTTGCTCTACCAACTGAGCTACCGAGGCAAGGATGACAGAGCAAGAGGGGAAATGGCGACCCGGAAGGGACTCGAACCCTCGGCCTCTAGCGTGACAGGCTAGCGCTCTAACCATCTGAGCTACCGGGCCATGACAATTGTTTGTGGTGGGCCTTCAGGGACTCGAACCCCGGACCGATCGGTTATGAGCCGACTGCTCTGACCAACTGAGCTAAAGGCCCGAGCCGGGCTGAATTAAAAAAGAATGGTGACCCCTAGGAGACTCGAACTCCTGTTACCGCCGTGAAAGGGCGGTGTCTTAACCGCTTGACCAAGGGGCCACGCTCACTTAAATCGCTTGGTCGGGGTGACAGGATTTGAACCTGCGGCCCCATGCTCCCAAAGCACGTGCGCTACCATCTGCGCCACACCCCGGCGACGCACGGGATTCGGCTCTCTTCAGGTGCCTGCCGCCCGGCGACATCTAGTAATATAGCATGAACCCATTGCTCTGTCAACCATAAATTTGACGAAAATAGCAGACAGCCATTTCTTCCATAAACCCCCGCGGTTGAATAATCTGTCCCTTTATGGTACATTTGATTCAACACAAATTCGCCAAGAGGACATTATATGAAGCAACGAACCGACCTCAATATCCCCGCAGAGGAAATCGCCCGGCAAAACGGCTTTATCAGGCTTTTGAAGGAGTACTCCGACGAACGGGAAAACAGCGCATACGGGCGGCCGAAAGCGCTGATCCACACCTATGGCTGCCAAATGAACGTCCACGATTCCGAAAAGCTCAGGGGCATGCTTGACCAGGCGGGTTTTCTCACCGCCGAGTCGGAAGAGGACGCAGACCTCGTCCTTTTTAATACCTGCTGCGTGCGCGATCACGCTGAAACCCGGGTGTATGGCAATGTCGGGCACCTGGGCAAGATCAAACGCGACAGGCCAGACCTTCTGATCGGTGTCTGCGGCTGCATGATGCAACAGCAAGAAACCGCAAAGGCCCTCTATGCGCGTTTTCCCTTTGTCGATATGGTTTTCGGGACCCACGCTCTGCATACGTTCCCGGAAATCCTGTATCACGCCCTCATTGAAAGAACCCGCACCATCGACATCCGCGAAAGCGATGGATCTGTCCCGGAGCATCTGCCCGTGCGGCGCGAGCCGGGAAAATCCGCCTTTATTACGATTATGTACGGCTGCAACAACTTCTGCACCTATTGTATCGTGCCCTATGTGCGCGGAAGGGAGCGCAGCCGTCTGCCGAGCAACATCATCAACGAAGTCAAAAACCTTGTCAAGGAAGGATATGTGGAGGTGACCGTTCTCGGCCAGAACGTCAACTCCTACGGCAAGGACGCCGATTTCGGCATGGACTTCCCCGGTCTGCTCCGGGCCCTTAACGAAATTGAGGGACTTGAACGCATCCGGTTCATGACCTCGCACCCCAAAGACCTTTCGGACGAGCTGATCAAAGCCCTTGCTGAATGCGATAAGCTCTGTAAGCACGTTCATCTTCCCGTCCAGTCCGGAAGCGATGCGATCCTGAAAAAGATGAACCGGCGCTACTCCCGGGACGACTATTTTGCCCTTTTGGGCAAACTGTGGGCCGCGGTGCCGGAAATCGAGATTTCGACGGACATTATCGTCGGCTTCCCCGGCGAAACGGAACAGGATTTTCAAGATACCCTTGATCTTGTCCAAAGGGCGGATTTTTGCGCTGCGTTTACCTTTATGTATTCCAAGCGCAAGGGCACCCCGGCGGAAAAGATGGAGAACCAGATCGACGACGAAGTCAAGCGCGACAGGCTGATGCGCCTGAACGCCCTTCAGGCGGAAAAATGCGCACAAAACAACGCCAAATACATCGGTACGACACAAACAGTACTCGTTGAGGGCTGCGACACGCGGGAAGGCTGCAACGCCTTTGGGAAGAATATGAGCTTTAAGACGATCTACTTCCCCGGCGATCCCTCCATGATCGGAACCATCCAAAAGGTTCAAGTAACATCTTTAAAAAATAACTCCCTGATAGGGAGCATTATCTAGGAGGATTCAATATGGTAACGGAAAAAGCAATGGAGCTTGGGCAGGCTCTTGTAGACTGCGCCGAATTCAAGATTTATCAGGAAGCCAAAGCCGCTTTCGAAAGCGATGCCGAGGCGGTGCAGCTTCTTACGGAATACACGCAGAAGGAAAGAGAGATCACCGACAAAATCTCCACCATCAGCATCGATCCGGAACAGTTCAAGGCGCTTTCCGAAGAGCTGGAGTCCCTTCGCGTAAAGGCTACCGAAAACCCGCTGATCAGCGATCTGACCAAAGCCCAAATCGGCTTTGATGCCGTGATGCGCATGGTGAACGACATCATCACGTCCTACATCAATCCCGATGCAAAGCAGTCTTCCTGCTGTTCGGGCAATTGCGCGGGGTGCTCGGGCTGCCATTAAGCCAGTTTCGAGGATAATATGGCCATTCTCCCGGCAAACAATATCACGCCCATGATGCGCCAGTATCTGGAATTAAAAGAGCAACACCCGGATTGTTTGCTCTTTTTCCGCTTGGGCGACTTTTATGAACTGTTTTTTGAAGACGCGATAACCGCTTCAAAGGAGCTGGAACTCGTCCTCACGGGACGAAACTGCGGCAGGGAGGAGCGCGCCCCGATGTGCGGCGTGCCCTTCCATTCCGTGGACAGCTACATCGACCGGCTCATCGCAAAGGGATACAAGGTCGCCATCTGCGAACAGCTGACCGACCCTGCAAAGTCTAAGGGGCTGGTGGAACGGGGGATCACCCGAATCGTCACGCCCGGAACGGTGACGGACAGTTCTGTTCTGGACGAGAAGACGAACAACTTCGTCCTGTCTCTTTATAAAGGCAGCTCGAACAAGCTCGGCTTTTCCGCGGCGGACGTTTCCACCGGCGCTTTTTCCCTTGGTGAGATCGAGGACGATCCGCAAAACACCCGCCTGTTTGAGGAACTTGCCCGCATCCAGCCGACGGAGATCATCGTTTCAGACACGATCGCACAGGACGAAAAACTTCAAAAACGGCTCAAGAGCGCATATTACGTATACAGTTATGCAAAATGGGCCTTTGATCCTGAAACGGCAAGGAAGAATCTGCTTTCTCATTTCCGGCTGGCGGACCTTTCCGGCTACGGTTGCGAAGACATGACGGAAGGCATCTGCGCTGCGGGAGCTTTGCTCGCCTATCTGAACGAAACCCAAAAGAACGCCTTGGAGCACATCAACGCCATCAGCGTCTACCGTAGAAGCCAGTTCATGGTGCTGGACGAGGCGACAAGGCGAAATCTCGAACTCACCAAACCCATCCGCGAAGGCCGTTCGGTAAAAAAGTCCACCCTTTTGGGCTTGCTGGACCGCACAAAAACGGCGATGGGCGGAAGGATGCTGCGCAACTGGATCAACCAGCCGCTTACGGATCAGCGCGCGATCAACGCAAGGCTGGACGCCGTGTCGGCCTTTGCCGAGGATATGATCCTCCGCGCCGCCATCGGGGACGCGTTGGACAAGGTTTATGACCTCGAGCGCCTGTGTTCCCGCCTTTCCTACGGCACCCTGAACGCCAGGGACGCGTTGTCCCTGAAAAACTCCTTATCCGCGATACCCTCCATCAAGCATGACATCCTCGCCTCCGGCTTTCAAGCCCTTACAGCGCTTGCGGAGCAGCTGGACTCCATGACCGAGCTGCACGCCATCCTGGAAGACGCCATTGCAGAGGACCCTCCCGCGGTCATCACCGAAGGCGGCATCATCAAAACCGGCTACAACGAGCAGATCGACGAGCTGCGCCAGGCCGCCACCGAAGGCAAGGACTGGCTGAACAGATTAGAGGAAGCGGAAAGGGACGCGACGGGTATCAAGAACCTTAGGATCGGGTTTAACAGGGTCTTTGGCTATTATATCGAAGTAACCAAGTCCAATTACGCCCTCGTTCCACTGCGGTACGAACGCAAGCAGACCCTCGCCAACTCAGAGCGCTTTATTACTCCGGAGCTGAAGGAGTTGGAGGACAAAATCCTCGGCGCCCAGGAGCGCTGCGTCGCATTGGAGTACGAGGTGTTCACAGGTCTGCGGAAGCTGCTCACCGAACACATCGACCGCATCAAAAAGAACGCGGAACTCCTCGCCGAGCTGGATTGCTACCGCGCCCTTGCATCGGTGGCGGAAAGTTACGGCTATACCCGGCCAAAACTCACCAATAGCGACAGGCTTAACATCATCGACGGCCGCCACCCCGTTGTGGAACGCGCCATGACCGGATTCGTGCCCAACGATACCCTGCTGGATCGCGAAAACCGTGTTCTGATCATTACCGGCCCGAATATGGCGGGAAAAAGCACCTATATGCGTCAGGTCGCGCTGATTACGCTCATGGCCCACATCGGTTCCTTTGTTCCTGCCACAAAGGCGGAAATCCCGCTGACAGACAGGATCTTCACCCGGGTGGGCGCATCGGACGATCTGTCCTTCGGCCAAAGCACCTTTATGGTGGAGATGAGCGAGACCGCGAACATCCTCAATAACGCCACCTCCAGAAGCCTTGTGCTACTGGATGAAATTGGCAGAGGGACCAGCACATACGACGGACTGAGCATCGCCTGGGCCGTGGTGGAATACATCTGCGACATGTCGAAAATCGGCGCAAAAACGCTTTTTGCCACCCATTTTCACGAGTTGAGCGAACTGGAAGGCCTCCTCGACGGCGTGGTCAATTACAGGATCACCGCAAGAGAGGTGGGGGAGGATATCGTATTCCTTAGAAAAATCGTCCGGGGCGGTACGGACAAGTCCTACGGCATTCAGGTGGCCAGGCTGGCCGGAATACCCCAGACGGTTATTGCCCGGGCAAAGGAGATCTTAAGAAAACTGGAGGCGGCCGAAATCAACCGCAGCATGGAAAGCGGGGAAGAGAGCGCCCCTCCCAGGAAGTATGCCGCGGTCTTGTCAGAGCTGGCGTCGATCAAGGCCGATGAACTCACTCCTTTTGAAGCCCTGGGCTTGTTGTACGATTTGAGCGAAAAGGCGAGGGAAGCGCTCAACGCCGCAAAACCGCAATGAGGAAACTTTTATGAAGATCAACATATTGGATGCTTTCACCGCGAACCGGATCGCCGCTGGTGAAGTCGTTGAACGCCCCGTTTCCGTCGTCAAAGAGCTTGTCGAAAACTCCGTCGATGCCGGCGCCACCATGATCTCCATCGAGATCGAGGGCGGCGGCATCAAAAAGATCCGGGTTTCGGACAATGGGTGCGGGATCGAGCCGGAGGACTGCGCCCTGGCATTTGAGCGGCACGCCACCAGCAAGATCAACAACCCCGGCGATCTGGACGCCATCGCCACCCTGGGTTTTCGCGGGGAGGCCCTCTGCTCCATCGCAGCGGTGGCCCAAGTGGAGCTGACCAGCCGCATCAAAGGCGCGGAAGAAGGCACCCGGGTACGCATTCACGGCGGCGAAATACTGGAACATGGTCCATACGGGTGCCCGGAGGGGACCTCCATCCTTGTTGAAAATCTTTTTTTCAACACGCCCGCAAGACTGGAGTTCCTCAAAACCCCGGCAAGGGAGGGGGGGATGTTGCCACCTACGTCGCCAACGCGATCATGGCCAACCCGGAAATCGCCTTCAGCTTCATGAGCGATGGCAAACAGATTTATAAAAGCCCCGGAAGGGGCGATCTGCTCTATACCCTTT